>JAAYCJ010000243.1 GCA_012729815.1 Phycisphaerae bacterium
GGATGGCAGCCGACGGCCTGGCGTGGTTGGATCGCTCGTACCTGATGAGCTTCACCGAGGCGTTTCCCTACACCACGCTCAAGGGGTTCAACGTCTGGTACGTCGATCTGCTGCGGCTGGATGCCCGCGGAGCAGCCGAGCCGATGAACTCGCAGGTCGAGGTGTGGGGGATCTCGAAGGATCTCTGGGGGCGGACGGCGCTGCTTGGATCGCTGGCGGCGGCCGCAGCCCTGTCGGGGTGGCGCTACCGTCGAGTTGAGTTGGGCGTGGTGGTTTTCGCGGCGATCTGGCTCTGGAGCATCTATATCTGGCCGACGCGAGTGCATGAGCGGTTTCTGATCTACTGCACGCCGCTGGTGATCGTTCTGGCGGTTGGATCGTGGCGATATCTGCCGGCCCTGGTCGGCCTGATCGTGGTGGGCATCGCCGCCCACACTTGGCCGCTGTGGCTTGGAACGTCGGCGGGCGCGTTTTCGCCGCGGATGGTGGATGCCTACTATCAGGCGATGGAGAATGCGTATCGCCAGCGGGCGGGCGAGTTTGGCGGCCGAAGGGTCGATCCGCCTACCCGGCAGGACGCTGCGCGGGTGGTTTGGGAGCGGTATCGCCAAGCCCGCCGCGACGTTGCCCGTTCGGAGTGGCTGATCACGGTGATCTCGCTGGCCTCGTACGCCTGGATGTGGCCGGCGGCCTTCGCGGTCGGGAGCGGTGCGGCCATGTCAGGCCGACGCCGCAAGACCTGATTTCGCTAGATCAGATCCACGCGTTGTACGTTTTGAGCATCACAAAGGTCTCGGTGCCGGCAATGCCCTCGATTTTCGCCAGCGAATCGGTCAGGAAGTGGATGATTCCCTTGTTGGAGTCCACGAGCACCTTGGCCATGATGTCGTAGCGTCCCGAGGTAATGGCCACCTCTTTGACCTGGGGCAGTTTCGCCACGGCCCGGGCCGTCTTTTCGAGCTGCTTGCTTTCTTTGACGTTCATGGCCACCACCACGAGCTGGTGCCCGGTCAGCACATCCGGGTTCACCATGCCCGCGATCCGCAGGATGCCCGCCTCGAGGAGTTTGCGAATCCGCCCGCGGACCGTCCCTTCAGCCACCTTGAGCTGCTCGGCGATGGTGGCGTTGGGTGTTCGACCATTGTCCTGGAGTAGCCGGATGATCCGCCAGTCAAGCCGATCCGGTTCGATGATGGGAGTTGGTTCGCTCATAGGTCATTCCTATACGGCAGATTCAGGGATTCAGCGACCGCCGGATGGCCGATCCGCCCTTCGTGGACGTTGACACCCAGCTTGATCGCCGGGTTTTCGCCGGCGGCTCTGGCCAAGCCCTTATTGGCTATCTCCAGCCCGTAGCGCAGCGTCTGATTGGTCAGGGCTTTGGTCGACGTCACCGGCACCGCTCCCGGCATGTTGGCCACGCAGTAGAGGATCACGCCGTCGACGGTGAAGATGGGGTCGTCGTGGGTGGTGGGGCGGGTCATCTCGGTACATCCGCCCTGATCGACCGCGACGTCGACGATGACCGAGCCGGGCTTCATTCGCTTGATGTGTTCGCGGCGAATGAGTCTCGGAGCCGACGCGCCGGGGATCAGCACCGCACCGATGATCAGGTCGCACGTTTCGAGCAGATATTCAACGTTCTCTTTGGTCGAGAACAGGGTATGGACAGTAGAATTGAAGACGTCGTCGAGGTAGATCAGCCGTTTGTGTGAGACGTCGGTGATTGTCACATTCGCCCCAAGCCCCACCGCCATTCTGGCGGCGTTGGTTCCCACCGTGCCGCCTCCGAGAATTCCCACGTTCGCGGGCAAAACTCCCGGGACACCGCCCAGAAGCACGCCGCGTCCGCCGCTAGGCTTTTCGAGGAGCTTCGCCCCTTCCTGCGTTGCCAGTCGTCCGGCGATCTCGCTCATGGGCACGAGGCACGGCAGCGTTCCGTCGTCGAGCTGGATTGTTTCGTAGGCAACGGCTGAAACGCCGCGTTCGATCAGGGCGTGGGCCACCGCGGGCTCAGCGGCCAGGTGGAGGTATCCGTAGAGAATCTGCCCGGCCCGCAGCAGACCAAATTCCTGGGGCTGCGGCTCTTTAACCTTGACGATCATCTCAGCCTGGCCATAGACCTCCTCGGCTGATTCGGCCAGGATCGCTCCGGCGCGGCGATAGCCGTCATCCGGAAAGCCGGCGCTCTGGCCGGCTGACTTCTCGATCAGGACCTGATGCCCCGCCCTAACATAGGCGGCGATGTCCACGGGCGTCGCCGCGACGCGGTACTCGTGGCGCTTGATTTCCCTGGGAATTCCGACCTTCATTAGCTGCCTCCTATGCTACGAGATACGTTAAAAGGTTCAGCAATATATACGAAATACGCATAAACGCAAGGGTCAATATGCGTGTAAAGGCGGCGCGTGGCGGAGCGCCATCTGCCGCGATTCCAGAGGCGGCGGCGAAGAGGTGAGAGGCAAGGACGTCCCGGCATCTCAGGCGATCGGAAATTCCTGGCCGGGCGTCGGCTGGTGGACGCTGCGGCAGCCGATTTCACGGAGTTTTTCGGCGAAGACGCTGCTCTGCTCATGCTCGCCGTGGACCACGAAGACATTCCGGACCTGCCCGGCCAGAGGGCTGACCCAGCCGAGCAACTCAGCGGCGTCCGCATGGGCGGAAAAGCCGTTGAGGGTCTTGACCCGCGCCTTGAGCTGGTACATCCGGCCGAAGATTTTGACCTCCGACTGACGTTCCACGATTCGGCGGCCGAGAGTGTGTTCGGCCATGAAGCCGACCACCAGGATCGTGCTCCGCTCGTCCTCGATGTTGTTCGCCAGGTGGTGGAGGATGCGGCCGGCCTCGCACATGCCGCTGGCCGAGATGATCACGCACGGATCGTGGAGGTCGTTGAGGGCCTTGGAGTCGGCCGTGGAGCGGATGAACCGGCAGCACGTGTTGCCCAGCACGTCGCCCAACTGCTTGACCCACCGGAGGGCCTCGGTGTCGAAGCATTCGGGGTGAAGCCGGAACACCTCGGTGGCGTTGACCGACAGCGGCGAGTCGATGAATACCGGGATGTTCGGCAGCGCCCCCTCGTGCATGAGCTGGGTCAGGTAGTAGACCAGGTTCTGTGTGCGGCCAACGCTGAACGAGGGAATGATGACCTTGCCCGAACGCTGCACCGTCAGAAGAATCTGTTCGCGGAGCTTGTCCTTCATGTCCCGCGGGTTTTCGTGCGTACGGTTGCCGTAGGTGCTCTCGACGATCAGGTGGTCGCACGGCGGAAGTGGGGTCGGATCCTTGAGGATCGGCAGGCCGGGCCGGCCGAGGTCGCCGCTGAAGACGACCCGCACGCCGCCCCGCTGGTCCTGGATTTCCAGCAGCACCATCGCCGAACCGAGGATGTGGCCGGCGTCAAAGAACGTGAACCGCACGCCCTCGACCGGGCTGAACGGCATGTTATAGGGAACCGCCAGGAATTGCTTCATCGTCTCGGCGGCGTCTTCCATGTTGTAGAGCGGTTCAACGGGCGGCTCGCCGTTCTTCAGGCGTTTCTTGTTGTAGAATTCGGCGTCTTCCTCCTGGATGTGGGCCGAATCGGCCAGGAGAATTGCGGTCAGGTCGCGTGTGGCCGGCGTGGCGTAGATCGTGCCGGTAAAGCCCTCGCGGACCAACCGGGGCAGACGCCCGCTGTGGTCGATGTGTCCGTGCGAGAGGATCACGCAGTCGATCTTGCGGGGGGCGACCGCGAAGGAGCGGTTCTTGGCGTTGGCCTCCGCGCGGCGTCCCTGAAACAGACCGCAGTCCAACGCGACGTACCGGCCGCGGTGCTCGATGATGTGCATGGACCCGGTCACTTCCCCGCAGCCGCCGTCGAATACGAACTGACTCATCGGTCTGCTTCCTTCCGCTAATCCGCCGCCAGGGCGGTTGGACATCGTGCTCTATAGGCATTGTCGGAAAAACCGATCGCCGGGTCAAGAAGGCACACCCGATAACTTCGGCAGGGGGCTGGAAAGCAGCGGGACGGCGTCCGGTTACGGATGGGCCGCGGGAAGATGCTCGGATGGTATCCACAAGCAGCCGGGGACCTCGGCGCCAAGATCGTCCACGAAGGTCTGGAACTCGTCCCAGATGTCCATCCCTTCCGGGCTGTGGGCATCCGAACCGAGGCTGAGCTTGACCCCTTGTTCCAGGCAGCGGCGGTAGAAGGGCAGCACCATTTCGCGCAGCGGTCCGGAGGTGAACTTGGAGTTGATCTCCATCGCGATCCCGCCTCTGGCGGCCCGCTTAAGCAGCAAGGACATCGAGCGGGATTCGAGCATGATCCGGTACACCCGTTCGAGGTCGAACGCCCATTCCATCCACACCAACACCGGATGCGCCACCACCCGCACACCCGGACAATCCAGAGCCGAGTGCATCATCAACAGGATAAACTCAGCGATCTCCGATTCGCGATGGCCGCGAGGCCGATCGACCCAGTCAAGCCCGTGGTACGGCGCCACCAGGACCAGATCAAAGTGCGAGGCCGCAGAGGGGGCGAGCGTGAAACGACCGGGCGCCAGCACTTCGGCTTCGCAGCCGACCCACACCCGCAAATCGGACGGAATCGGGCTACAATCGAGCTCGGCCCGAAGGCGGCTGAACTGCTCGAGCGAAGTCTTGGGGTGCAGGTGGTCGGTCAGGCACAGCCCACTGAGACCCAGACACTGCGCTTGCCGCAGGATGTTCTCGATGGTCATCTGCTCCTGGCCGCACGGTGAGCATTGCGTGTGCACGTGGCAGTCGTATCGTGGAAGTGTCCGATCGGTCCGGTCGCGCATTGACTTTGCCGGCTAGAGACGATCGACAAAGCCGGTGTCGATCTTGCCCCGGACAAAGTCGCGGTGTTCGAGGATGTCCAGGTGAAATGGAATGGTCGTGTGAATCGGTCCGATGCGAAACTCCTGCAGCGCCCGGCGCATCGTCTTGATCACCTCTTCGCGGTTCTCGCCGTGCACGATCAGCTTTCCGACCAGAGAGTCGTAGTACGGCGAAATGGTGTAGCCCGCGTACGCGTGGGTGTCCAGCCGCACGCCGAACCCGCCGGGCGTGACGAAAAACTCAATCTTGCCCGGACAGGGAACGAATCCCTTGGCCGCGTTCTCCGCATTGATGCGGCACTCCATGGCCGCCCCGTTCTGTCGGACGTCCCGCTGGCGGATGCTCAACTCCTCGCCGGCGGCGATCCGGATCTGCCACTTGATCAGGTCGATTCCGGTGACCATCTCGGTGACCGGATGTTCCACCTGGATCCGCGTGTTGGCCTCGATGAAGTAGAAGTGCTTGCGTTTGTCGACGAGGAATTCAAACGTGCCGGCGCTGGTGTACCTGGCCGCCTTGGCCAGCTTCACCGCCGCCTTGCACATCGGATCGCGGGTCTTTTCGTCGATGGCGGGTGAGGGGGTTTCCTCGACGAGTTTCTGGTGCCGGCGCTGGAGCGTGCAGTCGCGCTCCCAGAGGTGGATGATGTTGCCGAAGCGGTCGGCGAGCACCTGGACCTCGACGTGGCGCGGCTGCTCGATGAACTTCTCGAGATAGAGCCGTCCATCCTTAAATGCGGCCTCGGCCTCGGCCTGGGCCGATTTGAAGTTCGAGCGGAGATTGGCTTCGTTATGGGTGACGCGCATGCCGCGTCCGCCGCCGCCCGCGGCCGCCTTGATCATGACCGGATAACCGATTTTCGCGGCGAGCTGGATCGCCTCGTCCTCGTTCGAGAGCGGTTCGGCGCTTCCGGGAACCGTGGTCACGCCCGCCTTCTTCGCGACGTTCCTGGCCGCCACCTTGTCGCCCAGAAGCTGCATCGCCTCGACGGTCGGGCCGATGAACTCGATCTTGCACTGACGGCAGATCTCGGCGAAATGGGGGTTCTCGGCCAGAAAACCGTAGCCGGGATGGATCGCCTCGACGTTGGCCACCTCGGCGGCTGAGATGATCCGCGGAATGTTCAGGTAACTGTCGCTCGGCGAGGCCTTGCCGATGCAGATCGCCCGGTCGGCCAGGTGGAGGTAGGCCGCGTCGCGGTCCGCCTCGCTGTAGACCACCACCGTCTCGACCCCGAGTTCCTTGCACGCGCGAATGATCCGCAGGGCGATCTCGCCGCGATTGGCTATCAGTATGCGTGAGAACATGCTCGTATCCTGTCAGAACTGCACTGGAAAAACCGTGGCACCGCGAGCGGTCTAGCCGGGCCGGACCATGAACACCGGCTGGCCGAACTCGACGGGACTGGTGTTGTCGACGAGGATCTTCTCCACGGTGCCGGCGACCTCGGACTTGATCTCGTTCATGACCTTCATGGCCTCGATGATGCACACCACGGTGCCGACCTTGATGCGATCGCCGACCGAGACGTACGGGTCGGCGTCCGGGGCCGGAGCGGCGTAGAATGTGCCGACCATGGGCGAGGTGATCGCGACCAGTCCGGCGTCCTCGGCTGGTTCCGGACTCATCGCCGCCGGTGCGGCTGCGGTCGGCGCCGGAGCCGCGGCCGCTGGTGCGACCGCCGCCGGCAGGGGGGCGAAGACCGGTTGCTGGCCGCCCCGTTTCAGGAGCAAGCGGCTCTCGCCGTCGACGATGCGAATCTCGGTCAACTCGTTGTCCTTCATCAACTCGATCAATTCGCGTATCTTCTCTACGTCCATGTCAACCTTTCCTGTCTAAAGCACCACCTGGTCGAGCGCCTTGGGCAGATCCGACAGAACCCTCGCCCCTCGCCGCTCGACCAGTACGTCGTCCTCGATTCGCACGCCGCCGTGCTCCGGAATGTAGATGCCGGGCTCGACCGTCACCACCATGCCCGGCGTCAGGACCGTTTTGGAGGCGGTCCGCAGGGCCGGCTGCTCGTGGACCTCCAAGCCCAGCCCGTGGCCCAGGCTGTGGACGAAATACCTGCCGTAGCCGGCCCGCTTGATGACGTTTCGGGCGACCGCGTCGACCTCGCCGGCGGTGACCCCGGCCTTGATGGCGTCAATCGCCGCAAGCTGGGCCTCAAGACAAACGCCGTATATCTCTCTGAAGCGAGCGGACATTGTACCGATCCACACCGTGCGGGTCAAGTCGCAGCAGTAGCCGCCGACCCGGGCTCCGAAGTCGAAGGTGATCGGCCGGCCCGGGCGAATCCGGGTCAACGTTGTCCGCGCGTGGGGCAGCGCCGAGTTTCGCCCGCAGGCTGTGATGGTGGGAAAGGCGATGGCTTCGGCGCCCAGCGTCTTCATGCGGTATTCCAGTTCGGCGGCCACGTCTCGCTCGGTGCGTCCCGGCTTCAACGCGTTCAGGATGTCCAGAAAACTCCGTTGGGCGATCGCCAGCGCCTGGCGAATGGGCGCAATCTCCGAAGGCGATTTGACTTCGCGCAATTCCAGGAGGGGGGCGACGGACAGGCCCTGCCATCGAACGCCCTTGACGGCGGAAGAGAGCCTCTGACGGAGGGCGAGCGTCACTTCCTCGTCGAGGCAGGCAATACGTCCAAGCCGCAACTTCCTGGCGGTCTCGGCGAGTGCGTGCACGATCGGCCCTTTGCGAATGACCAGCCGTGAGCGGGGCGATTCGCTTCTGGCCTGCAGATTAAAGCGTCCGTCGGTGATGATGGTCGATCGTCGCGGCGTAAGGACAGCCCAACTGTCTTCACCGGTGAATCCGGTGAAGTAAAAGATGTTCGGCTGAGTCGTAATCAGTACAGCGGGAATCCGGGCGAACCCTCTGCGATCGAAGAGGGCTTTCGTTCGCTGCTTGTGTTCGTCCCGTACCTTCATGTTTGACCTGCGACCGCGCCGATCCGCCACAACGTCCTGACCGCCATTATACCGGCCGGCGGGCGCGCAGCGGAGCGGAATCCGGCCCAAAAGGGGGGAACATCCAACGGGGGATTCGCCGTTCCTAATCGTGTGGCGGCTAGTAAGCCATCTCCATGATTTTGGCGGCGATGTCCTGGGGAACCGGCTCATAGCCGCAGGGTTCGAAGTCGGTCTGACCGGCCCGGCCCTGGCTGAGGCTTCGCAGCATGGTGGCGTATCCGAACATCTCGGCCAGCGGCACGCGGGCCTCAATGATCCGCTGATTGCCGCGTTGGCTGGTGCCCGTGATGACCGCCCGGCGCGAGGTCAGGTCGCCGGTGATGCTGCCGAAGTAGTCATCCGGCGTCGAGACCTGCAGCTTCATGATCGGCTCGAGCAGGATGGGTTGAGCCTTGGCGACGGCCTCGCGAAAGGCGATCGAACCGGCGCCCTCAAACGCGATGTCGGAGCTGTCGACGGGGTGCTCCTGGCCGTCAAGAATCGTTACCTTGACGTTCAGGACCGGATAGCCCATCTGCGGACCCGACGTGGCGGCCTCCCGGATGCCTTCCTCGATCGCGGGGAACCACGACTTGGAAATGGCCCCTTCCCGCACGGCGCTTTCGACTTCGACGGCATGCTGCCCGGCCTCGGGCGTCATCGGCTCGACCCGGAGCTTGACCACGGCGAACTGCCCGCGCCCGCCGGTCTGACGGATGAACCGTCCTTCAGCCTCGGCGACTCCGCTGATCGCTTCGCGGTAGCTGACCCGCGGTCTGCCGACCCGCACGCCGATCCTCATGTCCCGCTGAATCTTGTTCTGGATGATCTCCAGGTGCAACTCGCCCATGCCGGAGATGATGGTCTGGCCCGTCTCCTGGTCCATCCGGTGGGTAAACGTCGGATCCTCTCGCGTGAGGGTCTGAAGGGCCATGGCGAGGCGATCCTTGTCGGCCGACGTGATCGGCTCGATCGCCATGTTGATCACCGTCTCAGGGAACTCGATGTGTTCCAGGATGACCGGGTGCTTCGCATCGCACAGCGTATCGCCGGTCAGCGAGCTGCGCAGTCCCGCCAGAGCGACGATATCGCCCGCGCAGACCTCGTCTTCGCGGATGCGTTCCTTGGCGTTCATCCGCCATATCCGCGCCACGTTCTCCTTGGTCTTGCGTTCGGCGTTGTAGACGCGGCTCGACGTCTTGAGCGTGCCGGAGTAGATGCGGATGAAGTTCAGGTCGCCGTGCTGGTCGCTGATGATCTTGAACACCAGGGCCGCGAACGGCTCGTTCGTGTCCGGCTTGCGCGTGAGGATCTTGTCCAGATCCTTCGGATCGTGCCCCTCGACCGGCGGGATGTCGAGCGGCGAAGGCAGGTAATAGCAGGCGGCGTCGAGGAGCCGCTGGATGCCCTGGTATTTCAGGGCCGAACCGCACAGCACCGGATGGAGCTCGCCGCGGACGGTGCCGGCGCGAATGGCCCGGCGCAAGGCCTCGACCGAGACCGGCTGCTCGTGAAGGTAGCATTCCATGACCTCGTCGTCGAAATCGGCCACCTTCTCCAGGAGTTCGTGCCGGTACATCTCGGCCTCGTCCTTGAGGTCATCGGGGATCTCTTCCTCGTAGGCCTCTTTGCCGAGCGTCTCGCTTCGCCAGCGGACGGCCTTGAGGGCGACCAGGTCGATCAGGCCGTTGAAGGTGCTCTCGGCCCCGATCGGAATCTGAATCGCCACGGGGTTCGACGACAGACGCTCTTTGATCGAATGGAACGACGCGTGGAAATCCGCACCCAACTTGTCCATCTTGTTGATGAAGCACATACGCGGCACCCGGTACTTGTCCGCCTGCCGCCAGACCGTCTCCGACTGGGCCTCCACGCCCTCTTTGCCGTCGAAGACGATGACCGCCCCGTCCAGCACCCGCAAGGAGCGCTCGACTTCGGCGGTAAAGTCCACGTGGCCGGGCGTGTCGATCAGGTTCACCCGGTATCCGAGCCACTCGAACGTGGTTGCCGCGCTGGTGATCGTGATACCCCGCTGCTGCTCCTCTTCGAGATAGTCCATCACGGCGGTGCCGTTGTGGACCTCACCCATCTTGTACGTCTTGCCCGCGTAGTAAAGCACCCGCTCGCTGACCGTCGTTTTGCCGGCGTCGATGTGGGCGGCAATTCCGATGTTACGTATCTTGTCCATCCGGTTGTCGTTGCTCATGGTCTGAAAATCTTGAGAATCCGCTAAAAAACTTCGGGCCGGCAACTTCTCGTCAACCGGCCCGACAAAACCCTTCGTACGCGTACTACCACGCGAAGTGGGCGTACGCTTTGTTCGCTTCGGCCATCCGGTGCACGTTGTCTCGCGTCGTCATGGCCGTACCCTCGCGGCGGTACGCCGCCATGAACTCCTCGGCCAGGCGCGCCGCAATCGGTCGGCCCGACTTCTGACGCGCCGCCAGGAGCAGCCAGCGGATCGCCAGGGACTGGCGCCGGCGGCTGTTCACCGGCATCGGCACCTGGTAGTTGGCTCCGCCGACCCGCTTGGAACGCACCTCGAGCTCCGGCTTGACGTTGTTCAGCGCCGTCTCGAAGACTTCCACCGGCGGAACGTCCTTGATCTTCGAAGCGACGATGTCCATCGCGTCGTAGAACGCCCGCGTGGCCACGCTCTTCTTGCCGTCGTACATCAACGAGTTGATGAACTTGTTGACCAGTTTCGAGTTATACCGGGCATCCGGTGCGAGCGACTTGCTGGACGCCGTGAACTTCTTGAAACCCATGATCGGTTACCTCTCCAAAAGCTTACTTGCCCTTCTTGGCCCCGTACTTGGAACGACTCTGCTTGCGCCCGTCCACCCCGGCGGCGTCCAGAACGCCGCGAACGATGTGGTAGCGAACGCCCGGCAGGTCCCGAACGCGGCCGCCGCGAACCAGCACGATGCTGTGCTCCTGCAGGTTGTGGTCGACGCCCGGAATGTACGTGGTGATTTCCTTGCCGTTGCTCAGGCGCACGCGGGCCACCTTCCGAAGGGCCGAGTTCGGCTTCTTCGGGGTCATCGTCTTGACCTGCAGGCAGACCCCGCGCTTCTGCGGCGAATCCGCCAGTGCCGGGCTCTTCGACTTCTTCGTGATCGGCTTTCTCGGTTTGCGGACCAGTTGGTTTATCGTCGGCATCGCTTTTCCTCGTTCTCCTTACCAGCGCGAAACAAGTATTATATCCGCCAGGCGGAATTCCTGTCCAGCCTAAATTACCAGAATTTATAATCTTTCGAGGCGGCCGGCGCGTCAGATCCGCAGCAGACGCTCGCGGTCCTGCTCGATTTCCGCCTTGACCCGCTCTTCCAGCGGCATTTCTTCCTCGGCCAGGGTCGGCAGGACGCGGCGGATCTTCATCTCCTGGTACGGTTTGAAGCCTGTTCCCGCCGGGACCAGGTGCCCGAGGATGACGTTCTCCTTCAGGCCCACCAGGTGGTCGATCTTGCTCGAGAGCGAGGCTTCGGTCAGGACCTTGGTGGTCTCCTGGAAGCTGGCCGCGGCGATCCACGACTCGCTCTGGAGCGAGGCCTTGGTGATACCCAGGAGCAGCGTCTTGGCCGTCGCCGGACGCGGGCGCTTGCCTTTGGCCGGCTGGCCGCCGGTGGTCTCGGTGGTCTCGTTGATCTCTTCGAGCTCCTGCTTGGTAACCACCTGGCCCTCGGCCAGACCCGTGTCGCCCGGTTCGGAGATCTTGAGTGACTGGGCGAGCCGCTGGTTCTCCTGGCGGAAGGCGAACTTATCGACCACGGCTCCGGGCAGGAACTTGCTGTCGCCGACGGTGTCAATTCGGACCTTCCGCAGCATCTGGCTGAGGATGATCTCGATGTGCTTGTCGTTGATCGGCACGTTCTGCATCCGGTAGACCGTCTGGATCTCGCTGAGCAGGTACTGCTGCAGGGCCTCTTCGCCCTTGATCCGCAGGATATCGTGCGGCACCAGCGGGCCTTCGATCAGCGGGTCGCCCGCGTCCACGAAGTCGCCGGTGTGCACCAGCAGGTGGCGGTCCTGCGGAACGTGGTGGTCCTTCTCCATGCCGGACTCGCTGCGAATGATGATGGTCATTTTGCCGCGGCGGCGGTCGGACCGCAGTTCGACGGTGCCGGAGATCTCAGCCATCGCGGCCGGCTCCTTCGGCTTGCGGGCCTCAAAGAGCTCGGTGACTCGCGGCAGACCGCCGGTGATGTCCTGGGTACCGGTCATTTCGCGCGGCTGGCGGGCCAGAAGCTGTCCCGGCGTGACGTGCTGGCCTTCCTCCACCTCGATCCGCGCCTTGGCGGGCAGGTAGTGGAAGTCCAGAATCTTGCCGTCCTTGTCCTCGATCACGATCCGCGGGTTCAGCGAACCCTTGTGCTGGACGACGACCAGACGCCGCTGGCCGCCCGCGCCTTCCTCGACGCGGACCGTCTCGCCCTGCTCGATGTCCTGGAAACGAACGGTTCCATCGGCCTCGGCGAGGATCGGCAGCAAGTGGGGGTCCCAGTCGCAGAGGACCATTCGCGCCGTGATCGCCTGGCCGTCCTCGACGCGGATCGTTCCGCCGTAGGGCACCTTGTACCGCTCGATTTCGCGGCCCTTCTGGTCGGTCAGGATGATCTCGCCGTTGCGCTTCAGGGCCACCGTCGTCTTCGTGCCGTCTTCCTGGGTGACCTCGACCGGCATCAGGTCGTGATACTTGGCGATACCCGCCTGGCGTGCCCGGACTCCGGTTTCCAGCGTCATACGGGACGCGACGCCGCCGATGTGGAACGTCCGCATCGTCAGCTGCGTGCCCGGTTCGCCGATGCTCTGGGCCCCGATGATCCCGACCGCCATGCCTTCTTCGATCAGGCGGCCCGTCGAGAGGTCCACGCCGTAGCATTTGGCGCAGACGCCCAGGGGCGACTCGCAGGTCAGCGGGCTGCGAACGCGGATGCTTTCCAGACGCAGCTCCTTCTCGAGCTTGTCCGCGATCGTTCCGCTGATAATCTCGTTCTCTCGCACGATGACCTCGTCGGTGACCGGATTGACGATGGTGTCGCGGGCGATCCGGCCGATGATGCTCTCCTTGAGCGAAACGTCCAGCGTCTCGCCCTGGTAGATCACGCTCTTGGTGACGCCGTGAATGGTCTTGCAGTCCAACTCGCGGACGATCACGTTCTGGGCCACGTCGGCCAGCTTCCGGGTCAGGTAGCCGGAGTCCGCGGTCTTCAGGGCCGTGTCGGCCAAACCCTTGCGGGCGCCGTGGGTCGTGGTGAAGTACTCGAGCACGCTGAGGCCTTCGCGGAAGTTCGCCAGAATCGGCGTCTCGATGATCTCGCCCGACGGCTTGGCCATCAGGCCGCGCATGCCCGCCAGCTGGCGGATCTGGTCCTTGGAACCGCGGGCGCCAGAATCCGCCATCATGAAGATGGGGTTCAGGTACCGCTTGCCGTCGCGTTGGTCGTGGGCCAGGGCGCTCATCATCTCCTTGCCGACCTGTTCGCGGGCGTGCGTCCAGACGTCGATCGTCTGGTTGTAACGCTCGGTGTCGGTGATGGCGCCGCGCTGATAGCCCTTGTCGATCTGCGAAACCACCCGCTGAGCGGCCTCGATGATCTTCCACTTGTTGCCCGGGATCACCAGGTCCGAACTGGCGAAGCTGATGCCGGCCAGGGCCGACTGCTTGAAGCCGAGTTCCTTGATCGTGTCCAGGAGGTCGATCGTCTTGCCGCGTCCCAGCAGCGAGTGGGTCTCGGCGATGATCCGCGAGCAACCCTTCTGGTTGACCAGAAAGTTGTAGAACGGAATTCCGTCCGGGAACGTGTCGTTCATCAGGCATCGCCCGACCGTCGTTTCGATCCGCCGGTTCGCCGGCACGTCCTCGATCGCGCCGTCCGGCGTGCTGACGATGCGGCTGTAGCGATTCAGGCGGACCTGGATCTTCGCGTGCAGCGAGATCTTACCCATCGCGTGGGCCATCAGGGCCTCATCCAGCGAGTTGAACGACATGCCGACGCCGGTCACGTCGTCCCGCATGATGCTCACGTAGTACATGCCCAGCACGATGTCCTGGCTGGGCGACATGATCGGCTGGCCGCTGGCCGGGCTGAAGATGTTGTTCGTTGACATCATCAGCACGTGGGCCTCGGTCTGGGCCTCCACCGACAGCGGCAGGTGGACCGCCATCTGGTCGCCGTCGAAGTCCGCGTTGAAGCCCTTGCACACGAGCGGATGAATCCGGATCGCGTTGCCTTCGACCAGGACCGGCTCGAACGCCTGAATACCCATCCGGTGCAGCGTGGGAGCGCGATTCAGCAGCACGGGGTGCTGGTGAATCACCTCTTCCAGGATGTCCCACACTTCCTCGTCCTTGCGCTCCAGCATGCGTTTGGCCGACTTGATCGTGTCCGCCAGGCCCCGCTCGCGGAGCTTGCGGACGATGAACGGCTGGTAAAGCTCCAGGGCGATCCGCTTGGGCAGGCCGCACTGGTTGAGCTTCAGCTCCGGTCCGACCACGATGACCGAACGGGCTGAGTAATCCACCCGCTTGCCCAGCAGGTTCTCGCGGAACCGGCCCTGTTTGCCCTTGATCATGTCGGTCAGGCCCTTGAGCGGCCGGCCTGACGAACCGAGCACCGGACGGCGGCACCGCCCGTTGTCGAACAGGGCGTCCACCGCCTGCTGCAGCATGCGTTTTTCGTTCCGGATGATCACGTCCGGAGCGTTCAGGTCCATCAATTTCTTGAGCCGGTTGTTCCGGTTGATGATCCGGCGGTAGAGGTCGTTCAGATCGCTCGTCGCGAAGTTCCCGCTCTCCAGCAGCACGAGCGGACGGAGGTCCGGCGGGATCACCGGGATCACCTCCAGCACCATCCATGACGCCGAGTTGTCGCTCTGGCGAAGCGACTCGACGATCTTGAGCCGCTTGGTCAGGTCCTTGATCTTCTGCTTGCTGTTGGTCTTGGCCAGCCCTTCCTTAAGCGTCCGCGAAAGAGCCTCCAGATCCAGATTCTCAAGCAGGGCCTGAACCGCCTCGGCCCCCATCGCCGCCTTGAACGTGTGGTGCCCATACTTCTCCGTCGCCGAGCGGTAGTCTTCCTCGGTCAGGAGCTGCTTGACCTTCAGCGGCGTCTCGCCGGGATCGGTCACCACGTAGTCCTGGAAGTACACGACCTTTTCCAGGTCGTTGGTCTTCATATCCAGCATGTTCCCGATCCGGGACGGCATCGACTTGAAGAACCAGATGTGCACCACCGGGGCGGCCAGGTTGATATGCCCCATCCGCTTGCGGCGCACCCGGCTGTGGGTCACCTTCACTCCGCAGCGGTCGCAGATCATCCCCTTGTGCTTCGTCCCTTTGTACTTTCCGCAGAAGCACTCCCAGTCCCGCTCCGGACCGAATATCCGCTCGCAGAACAGACCGTCCTTTTCCGCCCGGTAAGTTCGGTAGTTAATCGTCTCGGGCTTCTTGACTTCGCCGAACGACCAACTCCGAATATCATTCGGCGAGGCCAGCGAAATCTTCACCGAGCCGTAATCGTTGATCCTGTCGTATACGCTCTCAGCCATCGGATACTCCCTTCTCTATTACGAGAGTACGGTCACTGTTCCGGCGATACCCCGTTCCCGTCTCCGTCAAATCAGGCGGCGCTTCTCCAACTGCACGTTCAGGGCCAAGCCGCGGATCTCATTGCACAGCACCTCGAAGCTCACCGGGGTGCCCGCCTCGAGCGTGTTGGCGCCCTTGACCATCGACTCGTAGATCTTGGTCCGGCCTTCCACGTCGTCGCTCTTGACCGTCAGCATTTCCTGCAGGATGTGCGCCGCGCCGTACGCCTCCAGGCCCCAGACCTCCATTTCGCCGAACCGCTGGCCGCCCGTCCGGGCCTTGCCGCCCAGCGGCTGCTGCGTGATCAGACTGTAGGGGCCGGTGCTCCGGGCGTGAATCTTGTCGTCCACCAGGTGGTGCAGTTTCAGCATGTACATGTAACCGACCGTTACCTTCTCCTGGAACTTTTCGCCGGTTCGCCCGTCGTAGAGGGTCGCCTTGGCGTCTTCCGGCAGACCGGCGTCCTTGAGGCTCTGACGAATCTCCTCCTCGTGAGCCCCGTCGAATACCGGCGAGACCGCCCGGAAGCCCAGTCTTGCCGCCGCCCAGCCCAGGTGGGTTTCGAGGATCTGGCCGACGTTCATACGGCTGGGCACCCCCAGCGGGTTCAGCACGATGTCCACCGGCGTCCCGTCCTCGAGGAACGGCATATTCTCGATCGGCATCATCTTGGCGATCACGCCCTTGTTCCCGTGGCGGCCCGCCATCTTGTCGCCCACCGACAGGACGCGCTTGGTCGCCACGTAGACCTTGACCATCTCCAACACCCCGCTGGGCAGTTCGTCGCCCCGTTTGAGCTGGGCGAGCTTCATCTCCAGCGTCTCCTGGAGGTCCTTGACCTTCGGCCAGTACTTGTCGAGGATCTTCTGGGCGTCGTCGCGCTTGGCGACCGGTTTGATCCACTTGATGTTGAAGTTCTGGATCTGCTCGAGGACGACCTCCTCGATATCGCTCATGGCCACCTTCTGGCGGGTGTTCGGGTCCACCAGGATCTGGCCGGTCACGTCGTTGATCTCGTTGATCATCTGGGTGAAGATCTTCAGGATCTTGGCGTTGAAGTCCTTGCGGGTCTGGTCCATCTGCCCCTTGAGGGCCTTCTTCTGCTGGTCGTTCATGGCGGTGCGGCGGGCGAAATGCCGCGCCCCGACCACGACGCCCTCGTTCCCGGCCGGCACTTCCAGCGAGTCGTTCTTGACGTCCTCGCCGGCCCGTCCGAAGATCGCCTGCAGCAGCTTCTCTTCCGGAGTGAACTCGGTCTTGCTCTTGGGCGAAACCTTGCCGACCAGAATATCGCCGGGCTCAACCCGCGTTCCGACCTGGACCACGCCGCTCTCGTCGAGGTTCCGAAGCGCCCGCTCCGAAACGTTCGGAATATCGCGGGTGAACTCCTCGCGCCCCAGCTTCGTCTCGCGGACTTCCACCTCAAATGCGTTGATGTCGATCGACGTGTAGGCATCCTCGTGCACCAGACGCTCGGAGATCAGGATCGCGTCCTCGAAGTTGTAGCCGTCGAACGGCATGAACGCCACCAGCAGGTTGCGTCCCAGGGCCAGTTCGCCCTGGTGCGTGCCCGGGCCGTCGGCGATCACCTGGCCCGCCTTGACCTTCTCGCCGAGTTTCACGATCGGCTTCTGGTTCAGACAGGTCTGCTCGTTGAGGCCCTGGAACTTGGACAGCTCATACTCCTCGGTCTCGTTGATCACGATCCGCTTGGCGTCCACGAAGGTCACCGTGCCCGAGTTCTCCGCCCGGATTACCATGCCCGAGTTCTGGGCCACGTAGGGCTCCATACCCGTCGCCACCAGCGGCGGCTCCGTCCGGATCAGCGGCGTCGCCTGACGCTGCATGTTCGATCCCATCAGCGCCCGGTTCGCGTCGTCGTGCTCCAGGAACGGGATCAGCGCCGCCGAGACGCCGACGATCTGCTTCGGCGAAATATCGACGTACTCGATTTCCTTGCCGCCGACCTTGCCCAGGTTGCCCTTGACGCGGGCCAGCACCGGGTCCTCCGGCAACTTGCCGTCCTTCAGTACGGTCGGCGGAGCGATCACCGCGTTCATCTCCTCGTCCGCCCGCAGGTGCACCATCTTGCCGTTGACCTTGCCCTTTTCCACCTGGCGGTAGGGGGTGATCAGGAAGCCGTACTCGTCCGAACCGGCGTAGATCGCCATCGATGAGATCAGACCGATGTTCGTGCCTTCCGGCGTCTCGATCGGACAGATCCGGCCGTAGTGCGAAATGTGCACGTCGCGGACCTCAAAGCCCGCCCGCTTGCGGTTCAGGCCGCCCGGCCCCAGCGCCGACAGACGACGCTCGTGCGTCAACTGCGACAGCGGGTTGGTCTGGTCCACCACCTGCGAGAGCTCGCCGCGGCCGTAGAAGTAGTCGATCGCCGAGCTGATCGCCTTCGA
>JAAYCJ010000244.1 GCA_012729815.1 Phycisphaerae bacterium
AACGCCAACGACGGCCGCGGCTGCGTCGTGCTGCACTCGGAGGGCAACGTGCGGTATCCCAAGGGCAATCGGCCCGAGGCGGTCGAGCTTGCGGTGGGTCAGAAGGTTTCGCGCATGGTGTTCCTGGTGGCCGGCGCGTGGACGGGCGAGGACGGCTCGACGGCTGCGGAGTTGGAGTTTCACTTCGAGGGCGGTCAGTGCCTCTACGAGACCGAGACGTTCGCGCTGAAGGCCGGCGTGAACTTCGGCAACTGGTGGATCGGCGACGGATCGATGCCGGGAGCCCGGCTGGCCTGGTCGGTTCGCGATCCGCGGGTGGACAACAAGATCGGCTTGTGGATGGTGGAGTGGACCAACCGCCAGCCGCAGGCCCAGGTCCGATCAGTGACCTTCCGCAGCGGCCACACGATGGCCATTCCGGCCCTGGTCGCCGCCACCGGCGAGGCATATCGGGAGTGACCGGCCTCGGTCGTCCCCGAAAGAGCGGCACGGATCACGCGGGCCACGCGGAGGGGATTTCGAATTCTGGACTGCTTTGAGATAGTATGGTGCGTCGTTCCGACGCACCATTACCCTTGAGCGGGTCAGCATCTCCTCCGAGAGCGGATGCGACGAGTCGCCGCCTGCGGCTGAGTTGGCCCGCCACGTGTCGGCCCTCCTATCGGGCCAGATCGGTTTCTCTGATCAGCATCAAACTCACCGTGGCCACGGCGTGGGTAGAACTCCGGTGGATGCTCTCGACCTGTATAGGGTTGACGAGCTGGTTTCGAGCGGGTAGACTTGGGCAAGTGGTTGAGGCAAATGTGCGGCAGGTGGGGTCGTTTGTGAACGAATTGACAGGCCGGTTGGTGTTGTGAGGTGCCGATCGGCGAGTAACAGCGTAGGTGCTGGCAGTCTCCATCAGATCGTGGAGGGTGTGCCGTGTCAGAGGCATTGAAGTACGATCGCGAACTGAACGGTGCGGAAGCGCAGGAATTCGCGCGGCTCCATCTTAATCTGATCCGTGTGGACGTTGAGAGTTGGATTACGGAATACGTTTGTCCGGAAACGGGAGGCAGGTGGATCGAGGATTACCCTCACTCTGAAATGCACGGCGGCGGGCCGCCACGACTCCGGCGCGTCGCGAGAGATACAGGAGGCGCCTAGTCGGCGGGACAAGCGGAAGCCGCCGCTGTTCTTCTTGCTGTAACTGCAGTAGGGACCGTGTGCCTGATGTGGCCGACCCTAGTGAAGCGGTTTCGTATTTGCTTCAAGAGAATATGGGAAGCGGACAGCCCTGGCGCGGTCATATCTGGAGGGACAGACGCCGATGTGAGAGAGACCGCAACGTGTCGCCGTGGAAGGAGGTCGATCGTGGCCGACAAGAAGAAGCTGGTGGTCTTGCATGTGCAGGATGTGCACGTATCTGCTCCGCCGGGTGAGAAGCTCCCAGCCTCTGTCTGGGTCTTGCCTGACTATGGTGAGGCCGACGATGGCCCAGCTTTCTGGGAAGACCCGCAGGCGGTTCAGTTAACCGAATTCATGGATTGTGATGCTGCCCTCAAGATCGCCGGCGCGGTCGCCATGCTTCTTCAGTCCCTTGGTCACGATACCGAGTTGGCAGAGGGCGCGAACGACTGACATTGGCCTCAATCTACACATCAGATGGTACGGCAGGCAGGCGGCTGGTAGAGGACAGGGAGGTACGCCATGAGCGATGAGAGAAAGCTGTTGGTTCTACTTCTGCAGGAACTTGATGCTCCTGTTGGCTCAGGCGAGAAGGCCCCGGCCTCGGTGTGGGTCCAGCCCGACTATGGCGAGGCCGATGACGGACCGCGCACCTGGGAGGACCCGCAGGCTGTCCAGTTGACCGATCCCATATCTTTCGACAGTGCCTGGGGTATCGGCACGGCGGTCGTGAAGCTCCTGGAGTCCCTCGGGTACGACGTTGTACTGGCGGAGGAAGCGTCTGCCTGATAATCATCGGTCGCCCCTCGCATCCGCGGGTGACACTTGCGGTGCATCCTACCCATTTTGGCAAACCAGGACTGCAAGCCGGCAGAACGCCCTCCAAGCCGTCTCTCCGGCGCTGTTCCCGCTCCGATTGCGCCTTGACTCTATTGGCGGATGCAGCTACATTGTAGGTGCGTATACGAATACGCATCCTATGAAAGGGTCGTTGTGGCGGTTACGATGACGGACATCGCGCGGAGGGCCGGGGTCAGCCAGGCCACGGTTTCGCGGGTATTGAGCGGCAAGGGGTCCGCCGCACGGATTTCGGCTTCGACCCAGCGGAAGGTCCGTGAAATCGCCCGGGACCTGAACTTTCAGCCGTCGTTTGTGGGGCGGGCGCTGATCCGGGGCAGGACGCTTTCGATCGGGTTCATGTGCGGCAACCTGGGCAACCCGTACTATCACGAGATGGCTGAGATCGCCATGGCTGAGGCGGAGGCGAGGGGGTATCACCTGCTGATCGGCGTTTCGCCGTGGCAGAGCCACGCGGATGACCTGTCGCGGTTCGACGCCCTGATGTCGCGCGGGGTGGACGGGATGATCTTCTTCGGGTCGGCTTTGGAGGCCCAAACGCGGCAGTATCGCCAACTGGTTCGCGAGAGATTCCCACTGGTATGCGTAAATTATAAATTCGAGGGATTGTCATGCATCCTTTCGGATTTTCAGCCGGGGATGAACGAGGCGGTTTCGCACCTGAAGGCGGCGGGACACAGGCGGGTCGGCTACGTTGACGTCGACAATCCGGAGAAGCTGAGTGCGCTAGCGAAGGCGGGGGCGGCGATGGGCGTGCGCGTCGAGCCGATGCCCTTTGCGTATCGCGGTTTTACGGGCCTGCCCGCGGCGGCGCGGGAGTTCGGCCGGCAGGTGGGCCGGCGGCTGGACCGGCCGACCGCGATGGTCGTCGGCAGCGACTATCTGGCGGGTCCGTTCCTCAGCGGTCTGGACGAGGAAGGCGTGCGGACGCCGCGCGACGTGTCGCTGATCGGCATCGACGGGACGGCATTCGCGGCGATGCTGGCGCCGCCGCTGACGTCGATCAGCCAGGACCCAGCCGGGATGATGAAACTGGCGGTCGGGATGGTGATCGAGATGGTCGACGGTGAGCGCGAGCCGGGCGAGGTGGTCACGCTGCCGACGAATTTGATCGTCCGGCAGAGCGTCCGCGAACAACGGGAATCGGAGGTTGGCGATGCGTGAGCGACGATTCGGGATATCGGGCTTTACACTGATCGAACTGCTGGTGGTGGTGGCGATCATCGCGGTGCTGGTCAGCATGCTGCTGCCGGCGCTGAGCGCGGCTCGGGAACGGGCCCAGTCGGTGGTCTGCATGAGCAACCTGAAGCAGTTGGGGCACGGCTTCGCGATTTACGAGGGCGAGTTCAATTCGCTGCCGCTTGGTTTTCGCGGGTGGACGTTTCGGCCGGACTGGTATCCGTGGAACGACGCGGCCAGCGACCCGTTCCCGCCCGGCGGTTACGCTTATTTCGCGTGGTACGCCGAGGGGATCGGCGATCGGTTTGGCCGGTTGGCGCACGGGATCGGGCCGTACTTCAAGCGTGACTGGACCGGGGACCAGAAGGTGTTCTGGTGCACCAAGGCCAGCGGGCACAGTGCCGGATACGCCGTCAATTTTCCTCTGGGGTATGCGGCGTATCTGGGAAAGAACGTGACTTCGTCTCCCGACATCACGCCGATGCTCATGTGCGGCTGGGGCTATCGTGTCTGGTCGGGCGGCTACGGGTTCGACTACACGTTCGTTCCCGTGGACAACTACTGGGGTTGGGGCGGTCTGGGGGCGCAGGAGTTCATGAGCATGGCCGGCTGTCACGGCGGATCGGCCAACTTTCTCTTTCTCGACGGGCACGTTGTCGATCAGCCGTTGCTGGGGTCCGCCTCGGACTACAGGAACCGCTGGGCGTTTTTCGGAAGCGATACATCCCGTTAGGCTGGCCTTCAGCCGCATGATCGCGGCAGCAAGATCACCAACATGGCGAGCACGATATGCATTCCCCCAGGACCACGTTGTTCCAGGATGCCGTTGGGAGCCCATCATGAAACTGCTGAAATTGTTCGTCTTCGCAGCGTCGATCGTCCTTGTCGTTCCGATTTCGCTGGCCGCCCAGGAGGTCGATTTACGGAACTTCGCCAACGGACCCGGCAAGGATGAGACCGTCACGTACGTCGATCTGACGCCGTACGCCAATCGACGGTTCGAGGACGAGACGCCGGACGACAAGGTCGGCGGCTGGACCGATCAGGGCTCCAACGACCTTCGATTCATTCCGAAGGGTTATCAGTATTTTCGCAACGTGCCGTTTTACGTCGCCGACAAGCTGGCGGTGGTGGGTAATGTGGCTGAGCCGGGATGCATCGCGCTGCGGAGCAGGAACAATCTGCAAGCGCCGATCGAGAGCGAGCCGATTGCCGTCGACGCCGCGGCGCAGTATCTCTATTTCCTGCACTGTTGCTCGTACGGTGAGCCGAACGTGCACTGCGCCGATTACCAGGTGCGGTACGCCGACGGGACGAGCGAGACGATTCCGCTGCGCGTCGGCCGCGAGATCGACGAGTGGTGGGAGGCGGCGGCCACGCATCGGCCGCTGAATGCGGTGCTGGCCTGGAAAGGGCAGAACCCGGTCAAGGACGACGTAGGATTCTACCTGTTCGAGTGGCACAATCCGCATCCCGAGAAGCGGGTTGCCGCGATCGTCTTCCGCAGCCTCGATACTGTCACCACGCCCATCCTGATCGCCGTCACCGCATCGGATCGCAGGATCGAGATCGGACCGCAGCCGCGAGTGTTTGAGGACACCGGCTATGCCGTCTGCGAATATCGCGACCGGATCAGGACCGCGCCGGTGTTTGCCCGCGGATCGGCGGCGCTGGCGCTGAACCGCGCGCTGCCGATCGCCGCTGAAAGCGAAGTGCGCCGCGCCCGCATCGACGTGATCCGCTATCGGGCGACGAAGGCCGCCAGCGTCGAATGCACCCTGGGCGGCGTGACCAAGACGATCCAGCTTCAGCCGCGACAGCTCCGCGCGCAGTTCGTGTTCACCGAAGCCGACGTGCTCAAGCACCTGACCGACAACAAGTCCGCGTTCCAGATCATCGTCAAGACCGACGATCCCGACGGCGTCGGCTTCTACCGCTACGAGACTAACCCCAATCACGATTGGATTCCCAGCGGCGAGGACCTCGAGCACGGGGTGTTCGCGGTCAGCGGCGTCTACGACGTCACGCCGTTCCTGCCGCATCACAAGCTCTCCGGCTACGTCGAACACCGGCCGAGCCCGGTGACCTCGCAGCCGGCGGCGCGCGAAGACGCCGGGCTGACCGTCGCCGCCGTCGAGCCCGACTGGACCCGCGCCCGCGTGTGCCTCAACGGCGTCTGGCAATGGCAGCCGGGCGGGCCGAAGGGTTTTGTCGCTGCGGAGGACAACATCCCCGCCGACGGCTGGGAGCAGATCGCGCTGCCCGCCGACGTGGGCCCGAAGGTCTTCGAG
>JAAYCJ010000245.1 GCA_012729815.1 Phycisphaerae bacterium
AGATCGCCTGGCAGGTCGAACAGATGGCGGCGCAGGGCATCCGCGGCTTCTTCATCCATCCGCGCCAGGGGCTGGATCGGCCGTACCTCTCCGAGTCGTTCTTTGCGATGGTCGAGGCGGCGATCGCCGCCGCCGAAAAGCACGGCCTGAGCGTGCACCTCTACGATGAGTATCCGTACCCTTCCGGCGTCGCCGGCGGCGAAGTGATCCTCGGCCGTCCGGAGTTTCACGGCACCTCGCTGGTTCAGACGCGGCAGCGGGTGCAGGGCGGGCGCGTGCGGCTGGAGCTGCCGCGAGGCGACGTCCTCTCGGCGGTGGCGTATCCGCTGGACGGCGAGGAGACGCGCTGGTCCGAGCCGACGGATCTGACGGCCTCGATCGGCATGCACCTTTCACTTTCGACGTACCACGAGCAGGGGCTGACCGCTTACAACGCCAAACGGTTCCTGGCGTGTGAGCCGACGCCGGTGCTGGACGTCGATCTGCCCGACCGGCCGCACCTGATCGTGACCAGCGTCCAGGTCCGAACCGACGGCCACAAGTACTGGGGCAACTACGTCGATATCTTCAACGAACGGGCGATCCGGCGGTTCCTGGAGCTGACGCACGGGCGGTACGCCCAGCGTCTCGGCGAGAAGTTCGGCCGGTCGGTGCTGTCGATCTACTGCGATGAGATCGGCGTGTTCTGGTCGTACGCTCCGGAATGGTCGACGCAACTGCCGCGGCTCTTCGAGCAGAGCTACGGCTACAGCTTGCTCGAGCACCTGCCGGCGCTGGCGTGCCTGGAGCATCCGGAGCATCTGCGGGTCAGCCGCGACCTGTACTGGCTCGAGCTGGAGCGGTTCGTGCAGGTCTTCGAGCAGCCGGTGCGCGAATGGTGCCGCCGCCATCGGATCTGGTACACGGGCGAAAAGCCGTCGCTGCGGTTCTCGCAGCTTCGGTACATGGACATCCCCGGCAGCGACGCGGGCCACCACAAAGCGGGGGCGGAGCTGGACCTGTTCGAGCCGGAGCTTCGATGGAACACGAAGGCGGCGGCCTCCGCGGGGTACGTTTACGGCAAGTTCGGCGGATTGACCGAGTGCTACCACAGCCTCGGCTGGGGCGCGACGCTGCAGGACGCCAAGTGGCTGGCCGACGGATTGGTGCTGGCCGGCATCAGTTACCTGGTGCCGCACGGGTTCTTCTACACGACGCACGGTCTGGCCAAGCACGACGCGCCGCCGTCGTTCTTCTTCCAGATGCCGTACTGGCCGTTCTTCGGCGGCCTCAGCCGCCGGCTGGACCGTGTGTTCTCGCTGATCGAGGGCACGCACGTCGAGGCGAAGGTGCTGGTGATCGAGCCGTCGAGCGGGCTTCCGGACCGCGGTCAGCGGGAGGCGTTCGGGCGGCTCGGCAAGGCGCTGCTGGCGCGTCACGTGGATTTCCTGGTGGTCGACACCGACGTGCTGGCCGCTTCGCACATCGAAGGCTCGCGCTGCTGCGTTCGCGAGGTGCGGGGCGAGGTGGTGGTGATGCCGCCGATGGCCTTCGTCGAGGAGTCGCTGGCGGCGTGGCTGGAGGAATTCGAAGCCGCGGGCGGATCGGTGGTGCGGTTCGAAGCGGGGCAGGTGGATGAGGTTGCGACGAGGCTGGCTGAGCGGATCGGCCCGTCGCTGTCGATCTGCGGTGAAGACGGCGTCGAGGCGAAGCCGGTGTATTCGGTGACGCGGGCCTCGTCCTCGATGCGGCGGTGGTTCGTGCAGAACACATCAACGGAGGCACGCGAGGTGGTGTTGGAGGCGGGAAGCGAGATACGCGAGATTCCGCTGGACGAGCACTTGCCGGCGATGCTGGAGCGGCGCGGGTCGAACTTCGTGCGGCGGCTGGCCCCGTTCGAGAGCGTGATGCTCGAACAGGGCGCGTTCGAGGAAGGCGAGAGGAGAGCGGTCATCGCGGTGCGCGGCGATGGCCCGGCGGAAGTCGAAGCTCGGAATCGCAATCTCCTGCGGATGTACACCTGGCGGATGTCGTTGCTGGACGATAGCGGCCAGGCGACCTGGACGGGCGAAACGCCGGCGATGCCGCTGATCAACCAGCTGCACAAGAGCGGAGCGCCGTTTGCGCCGAAGATCGCGGACCGGTTCGGTTCGCCGCCGACGCTGTCGCTGCCGCGGCTGGCCCTGCGGTACGAGTTTGAGTTCGGATGCGCGTTCGACGGGCCGGTGGCGCTCGTGATGGAGCCGGGGTCGATTGTGGGCGAGTGGTCGATCGGCGTGAACGGTTCGGCTCGCTTGACTGAAGCTGACTTTCAGCCGAGCGGCGCCCACGTTCGCGGAAGTCTCGAAGTTGACTTAACGCCGCATCTTCAGCCGGGAACCAACCGGATCGTGGTGGGCGTGACCACCGACCGGACCGACGGCGGGCTGCTCAACGCGCTGTACCTGGCGGGCGGGTTCGGCGTCGAGCTCGAGCCGCTGCGGCTGGTCTCGCGGCCCGAACGGGGACAGTTCGAGGATTACGAGGGCAACCGCCTGCCGTTCTACGCGGGCGTGGTCGAATACACCTCGCACTTCGACCTGGACCGCGTGCCGGACGAGGCGGAGACGGTGATCGAACTGCTCTACGAAAAACCGTTCCGCGAGGCGAGCGAAGTCTCGATCAACGGCGGCGAGTTCGTGCCGGTGCTGTGGGAACCTCGCCGCATGGTGATCCCGACCAGCCGCTTGCGGACCGGCCGCAACGTCCTGCACACACGGGTCCACACCACGCTGATCCGCAGTTTCGAAGGCCAGTGGTTCGACGACGAGCGGCACGTCACCAGACCGGTCGGCGACCGGACGTGACGACGTCTAGCCGCCCATCAACTCGGGCAGGAACGTGACGATCTTCGGGAAAAGCATCAGCAGGATCACGCAGACGATGTAGGCGGGGACGAACAGGGCGACGCCGCGAAAGACTCCCATCAGCGAAATGTCGTCCTTGGCCATCGCCGCCACGACGTAGGTGGTCGCCCCGACCGGCGGCGTGATCGCGCCCAGCGTGGTGAGCACGGTCACCGCAACGCCGAACCAGACCGGGTCGTAGCCCAGCTCGATGCCGACGGGAAAGAAAATCGGAATGGTGATCAGCAGCAGCGCCAAAGCGTCCATCACGATCCCGCCGAGAATGTAGATCACGAAGATGATGCCGATGATCACCACGCCGGGCACGGGCAGGCCGACCACCCACTCGGCGATGTCGAACGGCAGCCGCGTGACGGTCAGGAACTTGCCGAAGATCACCGCGCCGGCCACGATCGTGATGACCATGCACGAGGCGCGGAGGGTATCGACGACGGCGGATACGAACCCTTTCCAGGTGAGCTTGCGGTGCAGCAGGCCCAGCACGATCGCGAAAAACGAGCCCGCGGCCCCGGCCTCGGTCGGCGTGAAGAACCCCAGATACAGCCCGAAAATCACCAGCAGGAACAGCACGACGATCTCGTAGGCGCCGAGCAGGGCCATGACCTTCTGACCGAAAGCGAAGTTCGGCCCCACCGGACCCCAGTCGGGCCGCACGCGGCAGATCGCGTAGACGGTGAGCACCAGCAAAGCCATCAGCAGAAAACCCGCGCCGATGCCGCCGTAGAACAGCGTCGAGATGGATTGTTCGGTCGAAAGGCCGATCAGGATCAACACCACGCTGGGCGGGATCACCACGCCGAGCGTCGAGCCGGAGGCCACCGCGCCGACGCTGAGCATCGGGTTGTAGCGGTACCGCTTCATCTCGGGCAGCGCCACCGTGCTCATCGTGGCGGCGGTGGCGGTGTTCGACCCGCAGATCGCCGAAAAACCGGTGCAGGCGGCGACGGTGGCCATGGCCAGGCCGCCGGAGATGTGCCCGACCGTCCGGTGCGCCGCGGTATAGAGCTTCTCGTTGACGCCCGAATAGAACGCGATCTGGCCCATGAAGATGAACAGCGGGATCACGGTAAAGCCGTACTTCGAGAACGTGGCCCACAGCGTGCCGCCGGTCATGTTCAGCGCCGCGTCGAACGAGACCACGTAGGCGAAGCCCGCGAACCCGACGATGCCCATCGCGAAACCGACCGGCGGGCCGAGCAGAAACAGCACGGCCAGCAGGACGAGAATCCCGAGGATGCCGATCATGGCCAGGCTCACCGGGCGTCCTCCCCGGCCACGCACGCCAGCAGGTCGGCCAGGAACGACAGCGCGATCGTCCCGAACCCCAGCGCCACCGCGAACACGAACGGGTAGAAGATGATCCGCAGTGTCTCGGTGACCTCGCCGGTGGTCAGGATGCGGACGCCGAGCTTGCCGATCTGCCAGGCCGCGACCACGCAGAAGGCGATGCACGCCGCGTAGCTGATCGCGCCGACGATGCGGCGCAGAACCGCTGGATAGTGCTGGAAGAGGATGTCCACCGCGATATGCTCGCGGCGATTCTGGGTGAAACTGAGGGCGAACGCGGTAACCACCGCGCCGAAAAAGCCCACCAGCTCGACCGATCCGGGCACCGGCCGCCAGGCCTGCCGCAGGAAGATATCCGCGCAGGTCAACGCCATCATGCCGACCAGGAGCAAGCCTGCGACGGCGATCAGAACCCGGGTCAACGCCCGGTTGATCCGGCGCAATGTGGCAATCAGTCTGGTCATGGGATCAATCGGCGATCGCACCGGCTGGGGCCTTCATGTGCTTGTCGATCATGGCTCGCAGGTCGTCGACGATCTGCTGGGCGGGCAGCCCCTGGCCGCTCATGTCGGCGATCCACTTCTCGGTGATCGGGTCGAGGGGGTTGTTCCACTGCTGCTTCTGCTCGTCGGAGAGCGCAATCACCTCGACGCCCTGATTCTCCTTCGACCAGGCCAGCGCCTCCTCGACGTGGTCGTCCATGTACTGGCCGGTCCAGAGGGCCTGCTCCTCGATCAGGCCGTCGAAGACGTCCTTGACGTCCTGAGGCAGGGCGTTCCAGCTATCGAGGTTCATCACCACCGCGAACGGATAGACGGCGGTGTCGGTCATGGTCACGAACTTGCACGACTCGGCGAACTTGTAGTCCTTCATCACCTCAGCCGACGAGAAGACGCCCTGGACCGTGCCCTTCTGGAGGGCTTCGGGCGTGTCCGACATCGGCATGCCGACCGCATTGGCCCCCCACGCCTTGAGAATCTCAGCCGCGCCGCCGGAGGCCCGGATATCGAGGCCCTTGATGTCCTCGAGCGTGCGGACGGCTTTGCGGCTCATGACGTTCGACGGCGCGGTGGTGAACATGGTCAGGACCTTGACCTTCTTGAACGGTTCCGGATCGTACTTGCGCCACAAATCCAGCAGAACCAGCGCGCCGGTTTTGGCGTCGGGAATGTTCAGCGGCAGGCTGGTGGCGTTGGTCACCTTGAAGAGCCCCGGCTGATAGGCCATGCAGAGGCACCCGATGTCGGCTTGGCCGGCGATCACGCCGTCCATCATGCCCTTGGCGTCCAGCAGCGTGCTGTCCGGGAAGGTGTTGATCTTGACCCGGCCTTCGGTGCGGGTTTCGACCTGCTCCTTCCAGCGCTCCATCTGGACGCACGGGAAGGTGGAGGCGACGGGGAAATTGGCGTAGCGCAGGGTGATCACCTCGGTTTTGGCGGCCTGGCCGCCGGCGGGCTGCTCCTTGGACTTGCAGCCGACCAACGCCGCCAACACCACGGCCGACAGGACGAGCGATGCTCTCCTCATCACTGGGTCTCCTTGTTCATAATGTCCCGGTGCGTCCGTCGGACGCGCCCCTGTACGCCTCGATGCCAGAAACGGCCGCGGCGCCAACCGGCGCCCGGCCCGAATGGACGATTTGTCAACCTATCGGACGACCCCGTCGGGCCCCTTGAAGAACACCCGCTTGGCCTTGCCCTCCTGGCGCGGAAGCCGGCCCAGCGGAAACACATCGCCCTTGGGCGAAAAGCCCAACGCCTCCTTGAGGGCCTTCTCGACCATGTAGCCGGTCACCGACGGCGCGGCTTCGACGTTGATCCGCACGTCGCGGATGCCGTCGATCTCCTCGATGATAATCTGGTAGTTCGAGCCGACGCCGGAAATCTGCATGAGGGCCTGCTCGACCTGGCGCGGGAAAAAATTGACGCCCTTGACGATCAGCATGTCGTCAACCCGGCCGGTCACCGGCTCAATGCGGACCGCCGTCCGCCCGCAGGCGCAGCGGCCGCGAGAGAGCACGCGGGTCAGATCCCCGGTGCGGAACCGGATCACCGGCAACGCCTCCCGGGTCAGGCACGTGACGACCAGTTCGCCGAACTCGCCGTCGGCGACGGGTCGGCCGGTCTGCGGGTCGATGGTCTCGACGATGTAGTGGTCTTCCCAGACGTGGATGCCGCTGTGGTCGCGGCAGTCCTGGCCGAGGGTGCCGACCCCGCCGGTCTCGGTCATCCCGTAGATGTCGAACGCCTCGATGCCCAATGCCTCGGCCATCTTGGCCTTCATCGCCTCGGAAAACGCCTCCGCCCCAAAGATGCCGATCTTCAGATTCGGCAGTTGCGCGCCCGTCTCTTCGAGCACCTCCATGATCCGCAGGCCATAGCTGACCACGCCGGTCAGGATGCGAGTGCCAAAGTCCCCGGCAAGCTTGATCTGCCGGGCGGTGTTGCCCGCCCCGGTCGGAATGATGAACAGCCCAGCCGCCCGCGCCCCGTGGTACATGCCAAACCCGCCGTTAAACAGGCCGAACGACGGCGTGATCTGGCAAACCTCGCCGCGCCGCGCCCCAGCCATCACGTAGCAGCGGGCCATGCACTCGCCCCACTGGGCCAGGTCGGCCTGCGTATAGGGCATCACGATCGGCACACCGGTCGAACCGGAGGACATGTGCATCTCGGCGATGCGGTCGGACGGCACGCACGAAAGCCCCAGCGGGTAGTGGTCGCGCAGGTCGTCCTTGTTCATCATGGGCAGCCGGGCCACGTCGTCCAGCGATCCGATCCCATCGGGACCGACTCCGACCTCGTCGAGCCGGCGGCGCTGCACGGGGTTGTTCGTGTAGACGTGGCGAACAATCGCCTTAAGGCGCTCAAGCTGCAGGGCGCAGAGTTCATCGCGCGAGATCGTCTCTTCGCGGCTGAAGAACGCTCCGTCGCTCATGCCGTCGCCTTTCCCGCTTCGAAGGCCTTCAAATTCAGATCGAGGTATTGCTTCTTGACGCATTGGCGGACGGCGGCGTCCCACGCCTCAGCCGGCAGGTCCATGCCGGTGGCCATCGCGCCGAGGACCACGAGGTTGGCGGCGCGGACGTCGCCGAGCTCGGCGGCCGTCTGGGCCGCGTCGACGCAGATCAGGCGGCTGAAGGCCTGGCCCAGCCGCTCCGGCACGTCTTGAGGATACGTGCCCGCACCCATCGAGACGGTAACCGGGACGATCGCCTGACGGCTGACCACGGCCAAGCCGCCGGGAGCGAGGTAGTGGGCGAAGCGGAGGGCCTCGATCTGCTCGAGGGCGCCGAGCACCTGGGCTGCGCCCTCCTCGACCAGCGGGCTGAACACCTCGCGGCCGAAGCGGATCTGAGCGACCACCGATCCGCCCCGCTGGGCCATGCCGTGCACCTCGTTGGTCTTGACCGTGAACCCGGCTTCGATCGCCGCATGGGCAATGATGTCGCTCGCCAGGAGAATGCCCTGACCGCCGACGCCCACCAGCACGATATTGGTCACCCGATTATCCGTCATGGCTCTTCCTCCACGGTGACGATCGCGTTGAACTTGCAGACCTGCTGGCAGATGCCGCATCCGCCGCAGAGGAATTCGTTGATCTGGGGCTTGTCGCCGACGTTCTCAATGGCGGGACAGCCGATCTTCAGGCACGCCCGGCAGCTCTTGCACACCTCCGGCAGGATCACCCGTTGGAGGCCGATCCTCTTGCGCTCGCGCAGCGGGCACGCCGCCACCGAGACCACCAACGACGGTTCGTCGGCGGCGATCTCCTCGGCGATGGCCTTCTGCGTGGCCTGCTGGTCGTAAGGATTGACCTCGCGAACCCGCTTGACGCCGCAGGCCCGGCCGATCTCAGCGATCGAAGCCGCGACCGTCTCTTCGCCCATGAGCGTCCGCCCGGTGCCCGGATGGTCTTGATGGCCGGTCATGGCGGTGGTGCGATTATCAACCACAATGATGGTGACTGAGCTGCGATTGTAGGCCACGTCGAGCAGCCCCGTGATGCCAGAATGGAAGAACGTCGAGTCGCCGACGACGCCGACGATCTTGCGGGGTTCGCCGGCTTTGCTCATGCCGTGGGCCATCGACACGCCGCCGCCCATGCAGAGGATCACGTCGAGCCGGTCGAGCGGCTTAAAGACGCCCAGGCTGTAGCAGCCGATATCGCCCGTGACGACCACATCGTGCTTCGAAAGTGCATAGAAAACGCCGCGATGCGGGCAGCCGGGACACAGCACCGGCGGTCGGGCGGGCAGATCGGCGGCAAAGGGGGGGGCAGCCCCTGTGTCGGCGACTTTGGCCTTGCCTTCCATGGCGGCGCGGCACTCGCGAAGCCGGGTCGGCGAAAGCTCACCGATCCCGGGAATCCACCGGCGGCCTTCGCACTCGATGCCCATCGCGTGGATGTGCTCCTCGATGATCGGGTCGAGTTCCTCGACCACGAGCAGCCGCTGGACGCCCTCGGCGAACTGGCGGATCAGCCCGTCGGGAAACGGGTAGCTGAAGCCCAGCTTGAGCACCGACGCCTCGGGCCAGACCTCGCGAACGTATTGGTAGGCGATCGAGGCGGTGACGATGCCCAGCGAGCGGTCACGCCACTCGATCCGGTTGGCCGGCGAGCGGTCGGCCTCGGCCCCGAGTTGGCCCAGGCGCTCCTCCACCTCTTTGCGCATCTGCCTGGCCCACATGGGGATAGGCACATATCGGGGCGGGTTCTTGACGAATCCGATCGCCCGGCTGCTCTCGCGGCGCTCGCCCGTCGTCACCAGCCCGCGGGAGTGGCTGATCCGGGTGTTGCTCCGGAGGATCACCGGAGTCCGGTACTTTTCCGAGACCTCCAGGGCCAGACCCACAAAGTCCTTGGCCTCCTGGCTGTTGGCGGGCTCGAAGATCGGGATCTTGGCGAAACGGGCGTAATGGCGGGTGTCCTGCTCGTTCTGCGACGAGTGCATGCCCGGATCGTCGGCCACGCACGCGACAAAGCCACCCTCAACGCCAATGTAGCTGAGGGTCATCAGCGGATCGGCAGCGACGTTGAGGCCCACGTGCTTCATCGTGGTAATCACCCGCGCCCCAGCCAGCGCAGCCCCGGCGGCCGCCTCAAACGCGACCTTCTCGTTGGGAGCCCACTCGCTGGTGATCCGGTCCTTGTACTGGACGATGTTCTCCAGGATCTCCGTGGACGGCGTGCCCGGATAGCCGGCGGCGAACGTGACGCCCGCCTCATAGGCCCCGCGGGCAATCGCCGCATTACCTGATAAAAGTTTTACTGATGTCATATGTGCTCGAATTGTATGTCAGCATCCAAAGGGAACGGCATTGGCCGCGACCGACGAGCGGAAGAGACTGCCGAACCCTTAGCGTACTCAGAACGCGGCCGATTGTCCACTAATCTTAAGCGCGTCAAGTGGTTCTGTAAAGGCAGGTCGGCCGGTCCGCGTCGATCAGGTGGGGTTGCCTTCGTGCGGGTTGGGCAGGTTGCCCGGCCGCGGGCGGGCCATCAGGAAATGCACGCGGGCGAATTGCTCTTCGGTCAGGCGTCGGCGCAGTTCCTGCCGGGCGGCTTTGAGGGTGGTCCGGTGCGACAGGTGGGTCAGCAGGACGTGCTGGTTGTTCAACTCCTTCAAGGCGCGGACGAAGTCCTCGACGTGCAGGTGATAGCCCGCGTCGGCCCGGCTGCGGTGGTCTTCCTCGACGAACGTGCATTCGAGAACCAGTATCCTGGCGTCGCGAACGCACGGCAGCTCAAAGAACCGGCCGTAGGCGGTGTCGCCGCAGTAGCAGACCAGCGGGACTTCAATGGTGTAGGTGATTTCGACCCCGCGCTGTTTGAGGGCGGCCAGTTCCTGACCTGGGGTGCCGGCGAACTCATCCTTGAGCTTCTGGCGGACGTCGAGCACGCTGTAGCCCAAACACGGGCCGGCGTGTTCGGTGCGGAAGGCTCGGGCGATCAGGTTCTTGCGGATCGTGTACTCCTCGCCCGGGTCCAGGCCGACCACGCGATAGGGCGTGCGGTGGTTCTCGATGGCGACCCACGCCTCCATCAGACGATGGATCGGCTGGGCCAGCGGCTTGGGCACGACGATCGTGCCGTCCGAATTGTCGAGGAAGTTCCGCTGCGAAAAGTAGTAGGCGATGCCCGCGGCGTGGTCCATGTGGCCGTGGGTCAGCAGGACGTGGTCGATGTTGATGACCTCGCTGGGCGCCCGGCCGATGTCGAAGCAGACGTTCAGCTCCGGCACGCCCACCACGGTCTCCTCACCGCCCACCGAATAGCCGATGAAGGTCAGGTCGTCGATCTTGTGCGTATTGACGCGAAAGTTCATGGGTGAATCTTATACTGGAACAGCGCGGCCAAGCCAAGAAAGTCTGCCCACCGACGAGCGCATTTCGGGAATCCGGAAGGTCCGCCCGCTTGGATAGCCTGCGGCGGTCGCTGGGCGACGCCCATCTTACTCGATGATATCGCCGGATTCGGCCCCGACGGCGATGAAGCTGTCATCGGGAAACGCGAAGATGTAGTAGGCTTCGTCCGGCTCCGGGATCTGCAGCAGCTTGCGGAGGTTGATGTTCTCGAAACCGCTGGTAATCCCGTCGTCGCGCAGGATGTCGATGGCCTCCTGGTAGGTCACGTCCTCCGGCAGGCGATCGTAGACCGTCCCCGTGATCGGCTCGTCGCTGATCAGCAGATTACCGAAGACGCCGTTTTCGTACGGAAGGACGACCTGGCCGGGGGTCGCGTCGTCGATGTCGTCGACGAACCAGAACTCCCAGTCCACCAGGTCCTCAGCCTCATAGGCCAGACCCGCGCCCTGATCCGGAAAACCGAAAACCTCCACCAAACGGGCATCCGGGAATTCATCGCGGACGATGTCGGTCGCCTCGTCCATCAGCGCGAACAGGTCTTCCGGCGCCATGTCGTTCGGGTCGGGAATGATGATTGAAATGTCACACCCAGCCGTCAGCACGCCCACCAGCAGGCACGCCAGGATCGTAATCCGCCCCATCATGTCCTCCTTTCACCAAGTCAAGGCCTGGCCTTGATTATACCGAGGGGCGGATGGGATGTCCCGTCTTTTTGCCGCCGGTGACGGGCGCGCTACCGGAACCGGATGACGGTGGGCGCCAGCGAGTTGACGGTCACGTCTTTGACGACCAAGCCGTTTTCGAAGGGTTCGAACTCGTAGCCGACCGGCTTGAGGGCCGGATCGCAGGCGACCCGCACGTCGGCGACCAACCGCGGCTCGGCTTGGATCTTTCGGTTGATCCGGGCCCGTTCGAGCCACCGGTAGGTCGGCCGGGGAGTCACGCCGTCGGCTCGCAGCAGGCCAAAGCCGTAGTCGTCGGCGACGCGGCCCTCGCCCAGGTCAACGCCGCCGTTGGGGTCGTTCAGCACGTCGTTGGCCGTCTCGTTGCCCGCGGCAAGCTGGTACGGCAGGATCTTCCAGTACAGCCGCGTCTTGAGGGCGTCGGCGATGCAGGCCTTCCACTGCTTCAGGTGGCCCTCGTCGAAGCCTTCGCCCGTCGCGACCTGCCAGGCCCGGTACAGGTTGCCCGCGTCGATGCCGAACTCGGTGTTCCACAGCGGCCGGTTGAAATCGCCGTACTCGCCCATCGCCGCCTTCGCCTGATAGCCGCTGACCACGAAACCCCAGTTGACCGGCACCCCGTAGGTGTGAATGTTCATGACGTCGAAGCACTCCCGCGCGCCCTGCTCGTAGATGCCGCGGATGATCGCGGTCGGGTCGCCGTAGGAAAGCCCGCCGATCAGAACGAACGCCTCCGGGTTGGCCTGCTTGATCGCCGGATACGCCTTCTGGAGCATTCGGCCGTAGCAGCGGCCCATCTCAAACGGCGGAAAATACTCTCGCTGCGCGCCGAAGATGTCGGTAAAGGTAGTCTCCCACTCGTTCCACAACTCCCAGTAGCGGACGGACGGATAGCGTTTGGCCATGAAGGCGGCGAAGTCGGCGAACCGTTGATAGGTCGCCTCGCGACTCTCCCAGCCGGCGCCCGGCGGATTGCCGTGGATGATGTAGACCAGTTCGATCCCCATGTCCTTGGCCCGCTGGGTGATCTCGTCGTAATGTTTCAGGGCCGCTTCGTCGTAGACGCCCGGTTGATCGGTGCGCTCGACGTTGTACCAGTAGATGGTGTGCCGCACCAGCCGGATACCGAGCTGCCTGACCATCTGCGCGTGCTCGTCACTCATGCCGTGCGTGCCGATGCCCAATTCGGTCCGGTTGTCGCAGACCCACAGCTCCTTCGGCGAGCGCCACCAGGTCACATACGGCTGATCGTCCGGGCGAACGTACCGGTGAACTTCCTCGTAGCGGGCCTTGGCGTCCTCCCAGCCGGCGGGATATGGCTTGCCGACCAGCACCCGCGCCTCGCCCGCCACCAGCGTCAGCGGGACCACACGGGTAAAGTTCTCCCAGCGGCTCGGGATTCTCTCGCCGGTCAGAGCATCGGTGACCTCGCCGTAAACTTCGAATAGCACCTCCAAGTCGAGCGGCTTGCCGTCGTAGTGCAGCGTCGGCGCTGAGTTGGTCACGAACAGCACCTTGCGATCGTCGTTTTCCCACAGCCGCACGTCCACCGACGCCGCCGGCTCGGATGTGCCCTTGCGCAGGGCGAGATTCTTGTTCGTCACGCCGCTTTGGCGAAGAAAACCGCGGAAGAACCGCTCGAAGCCTTCATCGACCCAGCAGACATCGCGGGCGACGTACAGGGTCTGCGGCGTCTCGACGACCGCCGGCTTGCCGTCCTCGAAATAACCGATCACCCGGCCGCCTTCGAGCGGTTCGATATCCTCCCAGAAAAGCTCGTGACGCCCGCCGCTGGCCCAGGCCATCTGCGTGTCCTCATCGCCGAAGATCGGACCCGACCCGAGCACCTCGCCGGACTCCAGCCGGATCGGCCGCGAACTCCACGTCTCCAGTTGCACGTGGACGTCGATCTCCTTCTCGTCGATGTCGTACGACGTGCGGCGAAGTTCCAGGACGCCCGTCTTTTCCCGCGGCTGGCGATAAAACCCGGTCGTCCGCGCCGCCATCCACTGCGGCGGATGCACCGCCCGCGGCCGGCCGTACTCGTCCAACTCGGCGAACCGGGCGTTGGCGATCACGTGGCCGCCCCAATCGACCGTGAACCGGCGGATCGCCTCGATCGTCTCATCATCCAGCGCGACCGCGCCGACCGCCGCCAGCACGCGGTAGTCCCTGAGCTTGCCCTCGCGGACCATCTGTTCGGTCACGAAGTTAAACGGCGTCTGGCTGCGATAGAGCAGGTCGATGATCGTGGTCTGATCGGCGGTGGCCGTATAGTCGTTGGGAATCGCCAGGCTGGTGGTGGCCGAGTGCAGCACCGCCACCTGCGGCCTTTCCGGCTGCAGACCCGCCAATAGCGGAGCCAGCGTTTCCATCTGCTTCGAGAGCCGCCCGATCTGGTGCGTCACCGGAGCCGGCTTGTAGTTGCGATAGTGCAGCGTGTACGGGTCCGGCTCGCCCCACATGTAATTCCAGAACCCGCCGACCCCGCGGGCCAGTTGGTGGTAAAACGTGCTTCGCCACTGTTCCGGCGTGGTCAACCCGCGCTCGGCGCAGAACGAAAAGCCGTACTCGGTGTGCCAGACCGGCTTGCCGGCCGACAGGCTCAGGAAGTAGTCGCACTTCCACCGGGCCAGGAAGTCTTCATCCTGGTGCGAATAGAGGTCCATGCCCAGCACGTCGAGGAAGCGGTTGACCCAGATCTCGGTGTTCGTGCCCGCGCCGTAGGCGTGCGAGCTGTACAGGTCGAACGGCACGATCTTCGAGGTGACGATGGCGTCCGGCGCGGCGTCCTTGATCACGCTGCGCTCCCAGACCCAGAAATCGGCGAAGTTCTCCTGGCGAAACCGCATCCAGTCCATCCACAGCGCCGGATTGCCGACCGGCGCCGGTGCGGTGGTCACCGGCCGGCCCGCCGCCACCATTTGATCGTACATCTGGCTCCAATACGCCTGTTCGTCCGGCGGAGGCGGCGGCGAAACCTGGTCGAACGCCTCCACGGCCAAGCCGAGTTGCTCGTTCAGCGCCGCCACCGTCCCGTATCGTTTTTCGAGCCAGCCGTGGAACGCCCGGACCGTATGCGGGTTGTAGTCGACCGGGGCGGTCAGGTGCGGTTCGTTCCACATCACGTAGCCGACGGTGGCCGGGTGGTCGCCGAGATAGCCGACAAAAAACCGCAGCCACTTCTCGGCGTCGGCCCGAAAGCCCGGATGATTCAAACACATCCTCATCCAGCCGCCCTCGCCGTCCGTCCCGTCGTGCTTCTTCATCCGCACGTCCGGATACCGCTGCCAGAGCCAGTCGGGCGTGTAGTGGAAACTCATCAGCCACAGGACCGTCATGCCGTGCCGGTGCGCCTCGTCAGCCGCCTTCAGATAGCCCGCATGGGCCGCCCGGTTCTCCTCCTCCGACCGCTGCGGATCGAAGTCGCGAAACGCCACGTCCAGCGAGAGGCTGTTGATCCCGAGCTTCTGCAGCGCCGCGTACTGATCGAGCCCGACGTGGATCATCCCGTGCGGGATGTGGGGCTTGTCGTCGAGGTACACGTCGCGGCCGCGGATTTCCATCCGGTTGCCCGCAAAGGCCGAGGACGCCGCCACCACACCGATCGCCGCCAGAAGACATGCTCGCATGAGGATTTCCTTTCGCTCTTGCCGCGAAGAGATTCTTGCACGCTCGGAATCGCCGATTGCTTATACCGCCTCAAGATACACCAGTTGTGGGCGTTTTAAAAAGAGGTTGACACAACCCAAATGCGGCCCTTTACTATACACCCTGTACGTTTACTGAACGTAACTGACAATCGCATAAGGTAACTCATTTCGGAGACGATATCATGGCCAAAGCGACGCGGCTCGGAACCGAGAATTTACCGAAAGTCAAAAATCCGGTCATCGGGGTTTTCTCGCCCTGCGACTTCCGGATCGACGAGGATTCTAGAAAGCGCGCACAAAATCTCGTCCGCATGACTGCCGACGTGATCGCCGACGGCGTGGTCCTGGCCGGCGGCTCAGCCGTCCGCGTGGTCTACAGCGACGTCCTGGTCGACAGCGAAAAACAGGCCGACATCGTGGCCCGCCAGTTCGAGCAGGCCGGCGTCAACGTCCTGGTTGGAACCTGCGACACCTGGTCGTTCCCCCAGCCGAACCTGATCTCCCTGATCCAGCAATTCCCCAAGGACACCCCGCTGAACCTGACCTGCGGCAACTCCGGACCCAAACCGGGCGTCGTCTTCGTCCACGCCTCCAGCGGCGCCGTCTCGCAGTACGGCAAGCTGGTGCACATCAACGTGGGCACCTGGCCGGACACCGGCTTGAACCCCAAGATGACCGACAACACCGCCGCCGCCCTGATCGACTGGTGCTACGCCGCGGTCAGCCACCAGGGCCTCAAGGGCCGCCGCGTCGTCGTCTTCGGACACGACTCGATGGGCATGGAGACGGCCCTGGCCCACGTGATCCCCACCCGCAACACCTTCGGTCTGGAAATCACGCGGCTGGACATGAAGCTGCTGGCCGACAGGCTCAACAAAAAGGCCTATGACCAGAAGGAGCTGCGCGACCTTCGCGGCTGGATCGACAAGCACATCGGCAAGCGGCTCGAACTCCGCGACGACGCCGACAGCCAGAGGTTCAATCAATCGTTGGCTGTGTACCTGACCTGCCGCGACCTGCTGGATGACTACAACGCCGTCGGCGGCGGATTCATGAACCAGCTCGAGTGGGGTTCGGACCCGCGCGGCATTCCGCTGCCGGTGGCCGACGTGATGGAGTCGCTGTTCAACTCGACGTTCGACCATCGCGGCAAAAAGACCCCGTTGCCCTTCGCCACAGAAGCCGACATGCAGGGCCTGCTGACCATGCTTTACTTCACCCACCTGACCGGCGACAACCCGCCGCTGTTCATGGACTTCCGCAAGGTCTGGGAGCCGTGGGAGATCAAGGACCTGGCCAAAAAACTCAAGGTCGCCGTGCCCGCCAAGGCCCTCTGGGCCGCCCGCGGGTTCGTCGATGGCGACAACTCCGGATCAGCCGCCTTCGACTGGGCGGCCAAACCCGGCATGCCCGTCGAGAAGATCATGAAGAACATCTCGCTGCCGCTGGCCGATCCGGGTTATTTCCCCGGCGGCGGCAACTCAGCCACCTTCCTATCGCCCGGCGGCATCGAAGGCATCGCCGGACGCATGGCCTACGCCGCAACCACCAACGCCTTCTCGATGGTCTGGGACGAAGCGACCACCGTCGATCTGCCCGAAAAACTCGCCGACGCGGTCTGCCACACCTCCAACTACACCTGGCCGCACACCTTCGTGACGCCCAAGTACGCCACCATGGGCGAGTACAAGCAGTTCGCCCCGGCCAACCACTTCCATATGATCTGGGGCCTCAAGCCCGCCCGCCTCGAGTTCTGGATGGACATGGCCAACGTCCTGTCCCTCACGCCGTGGCAGGCCCGCCCGTCGTACATCGAAAACACGGACCGGCCGACCCCGCTGCTCTACCTGGTCAACGGCGGCGAAACCGCCACCAAGCTCCTGCTGGCCCAACGAAACGCCTGAGCGATCGGCCGATAGCCGCGGTTCAATGTCAAAAGGGACACGCCTTCGGGTGTGTCCCTTTTTTCTTGGCCGCGGGGCGCGGGCTCGCGAAACGTCGGAGCCGGGATTCTTTTTTTGAACTTTTCCGCCCGCTCGTTCAACATACAGGTGACAACGCAAGGCGACGGTGCTTGATGGACCAACGGCAGGACAGCCTTGAGGGCCTCTATCGGCGGCATGGGCCGGCGGTGCTGGCGTATCTGCGGGCCCGTTGCCGCGACCGCCAGGCCGCTGACGACCTGCTCCAGGACACCTTCGTCCAGGCCGCCGATCAGGGTGAGGGCATCGCCGCCCTGCGTTCGCCGCGGGCGTGGCTGATCGCGGTGGCCCGAAATCTCAGCCTGATGTTGCTGAGGCGACGGCGGCCAGTGGAGCTGGCGGACGATCCGCCGTCGCGGCCGCAGGTCGCCGCCGACCCGCGGCTGGACCAGATGCGCCAGGCC
>JAAYCJ010000246.1 GCA_012729815.1 Phycisphaerae bacterium
CCCGCAGCGCGACTTCTCCCACCGCGGTCTTTTTGAGCAGATCTCGGTCGACCGCCGTGTCGATCCGAAACTCCCGCCGGTACGCCTCGATCATCTCACGGACCGCCGACCGATCCACACCTTCGATTCTCGCTGCGAACTCATCGACGTCCACCGCCGTCGGCCGCAATCCCATCCGCTCCAGAAAAAGCTGATCGGTGAGCGGCAGGTCCAGCATGTCCTCAAAGTGCCCGCCGATCTGCACCGGCTGCGAGTCCCGCATCGCCCGCAGCGCCCGCCCAGCCGCGGCAAACTCCCGCAGCTGGGCCAGCGTATCCTTCTGCTTCCAGTGCCCGTGCACCACGCCAAAGGCAACGCCTCGCCGCCGCAACACGTTGGCCAAATCCTGCGTCCCGTGCACGCCGTGGTTCAGCAGGACCGTATCGAAGTCGTACGTCTCGCCGCGAAGCTCGAACATCGGCTGGGCCGGCCACAGCACCGTCGGCACGCCCGCCTCCACAATCGCATCAACCAACACGCCGCTGGGGCAGTAGGTCACGTGGGCGACCACCAGCAGATCAACCCCCGCCTCGCCCAGCCGCTGGCACTCCCGGCGGACCTGTTCCCGCGTCGCCGCCACCTCGCCCGCCGCCACCGCCATCCCCTCGGCCTCCAGCACCGCCTTCGCCTGGACCGTCACCTCGCCGAGCTTCTCCCGCAGGCCGGGGGCCAACCGCTCGTACAGCTCAATCATCCCCGGCAAAAGCCCGATCTTCAGCGTCCGCTGGCCGTCCGTCACGTTCTGCCCTCCCGATCCACGTTTCCCGTCACGTGGTAGTACCGGTACCAATCATCATATTGCGCGCGTCGCCGGTCGTCGGGGCGATGCACCTGCACCGCCGCCTCAGCCGGCCAGCAGCGCTGCGGCGCCTGGCCGCTCACCGCCCAACCCGCCACCAGGGCCGCCCCGAATGCCGCCAGCTCGGGGAACTGGACCGCTTCGACCTCCAAGCCGCACATCGAGGCCAGGATGCCGGGACAGTGACGCCCGCCCGCCGCCCCGCCGGTCATCACGATCCGCCGGACCGGAGTGGCTGCGGCGATCGTCTCAAGCCGGTCTCGCACCTGGGCTGCGGCGACTTCCATGAACCGCAGCGCCGCCGACGGCCCCCGCCCATCGACCGTCCCGGCCAGGAGGTCCGCCCTGATCGGCCCTTCCGGAGGCCAGAAATCCGCCCACGCCATCCGCTCCACCTGCTCTCCCGTCAGTCCCAGGCGTTCCAGAAGACGCTCATACCCGCGCCCCACCGCACCCAATGACGCGATGTATCCGAATCGCCCCGGCCGCACGCTTCGCCCCGGATGCATCGTAAACCGCGCGTCGTCGTAGATCGGCTCAGCCGACTCGCCGTTGACCACCCACGCGGTGCCGCCGACCACGTTAACCGTCCCCGCTTCCTCCAGCCCGCAGGCGATCATCGAGGCGTACTGATCGTGGCAACTGCCCGCCAGCGTCAGCTTCACGCCCGCCACCGTCACATCCTCCAGCATCACCTCGATGCTCGGCCGGACCTCGGCCAGATGGCTCCGCTCCAGCCCCGCCCAGCCGACCAAAGCGTCCGCCCAATCGCCTTTGTGAAAATCGAACATTCCACAGATCTGGGCGTTGGTTGTATCGCCAACCGGCCTGCCCGCCAGGCTCGCGGTAATCAGCTCCGGCACCGCCGCCACGCACCGCAGCCGGCGGACATCTTCCGGCTTCTCCCGCACCCACTGGCGGACCTTCGCGATCATCAGCCACGGCATCGGCTCCCATCCCGTGGCCCGGTAAAACGACACCTTCCCGAACCGCTCGGACAACTCCGCGACAATCTGCTCATCGGCCAGGGCCGTCCACGAGAAGCCCCGGTCCAGAGGTGCGAATCGCCCATCCAGAGGGACGAAACTGCCGCCTTGCGTGCTGATCCCGCAGACCACCTTGTGCCCGGCCAGCAGGCCACGGTCGTGGAAATGCCGGATCGGCGCCTCGAACTGCCGTCGCCAGACCTCCGCCGCCGGCCGGTCCACCCGCGCCGCTGGCCCCAGCGGGAACGTTTCGCGGGCGATCAGGCGGCCCGAATCGTCCAGCACCACCGCCTTGGTGTTCGTCGTCCCGATATCGATCCCGCAAATCCGCATGGTCGTCCGATGTGCGTTTCTAACATAAACGAATACAGTCTAACATTTAGGCGGTTCCTGTCAACCCCCTTTCCCGGGCCGTGCTTTCCGCCCGCGAAAACCGCTTGAAGCCCCCGTGCTCCATCGTTAATATTCATTACCTTTGGCGGTCTGCGGCCCGAGTTTGCGTCACGGCCGACTACTTTTGACACAAAGGAGAACGCGAAATGAACGCTGCTGCCAACGCCCCCGTGCCCGTAGGAGTCATCGGTTTGGGCCGAAGCGGATGGGGCATCCACATCAACGCGATGCGGCCGATGCCCGAGAATTTCAAGATTGTCGGCGTGACCGACCCCAACGCCGCCCGCTGCAAGGAGGCGACCGACGAGTTCGGCTGCAAAGTCTACCAAAGCGTCGACCAGATGCTGGCCGACAAGGGGGTCGAACTGGTGGTCGTCGCCTCGCTCAACCGCATGCACCCGCCGCACGCGATCCAAGCCATGGAGGCGGGCAAGAACGTCGTCTGCGAAAAACCCATGGCCGCCGACGCCGCCGAAGCCGACCGCATGATCGCCGTCTCCAAAAAGACCGGCAAGATGCTCGCGGTCTTCCAGAACCGCCGCTACGCACCCGACTTCGTCAAGGTCAAAGAGGTTATCGACTCCGGCAAGCTCGGGCGGATTGTGATGATCAAGATGATGGCCCACGGCTTTTCCCGCCGATGGGACTGGCAGACCCTCAAGGAGTTCGGCGGCGGCGCCCTCAATAACACCGGCCCGCACTTCGTCGACCAAGCCCTCCAGCTCTTCGGGCCGGCCGAGCCCAACATCTTCTGCCATATGGAAAATGTCCTGTCCTCCGGCGACGCCGAGGACCACGTCAAGGTCGTCTTCTCCGCTCCCAAATCGCCCATGATCGACCTCGAGATCACCAGCGCCTGCGCCTACGGACAGGGCAACTGGCTGGTGATGGGCAGCTCCGGCGGCCTCAAGGGCACGATGGGCGAACTGGAATGGAAGTACGTCGATTTCTCCAAGATGCCGCCGCGCCCGATCGACCGCACGTCGACGCCCGATCGCAGCTACAACCGCGAAGACCTGACCTGGACCGAGGAGAAGTGGGAAAAATCCAACGACTTCCCGGGCGAAGCCACCTGCTTCTATCGTGACCTCTACGAGACGATCCGCAACGCCAAGCCGCTGCACATCACGCCCGAAAGCGTGCGTCGTCAGATCGCGATCCTGGAGAAGTGCCACCAGCTCAGCCCGGTTTGATCTCCACAGGAGTCCGTCATGAAGAAGGCCATCTGCCACTATAGCTTCCATCGTCGCTGGGACGCCGAGAAGTGGGACGCCAATCGCCTCGCCGAGGAAGTCCGAAATCTCGGCGTCGAAGGCGTCGATTTCCACGTGCGCTACCTCAAGACCCCAGCCGAGGCGCCATCGCTGATCCTCAACGCGATCGGCAAGCACGGCCTGGTGCTCTCGGGCCTCTCGATGTCCAACGACTTCAACACCGACGATCCAGCCAAATTCAAGCAGCAGGTCGATGCGGTCAAAAACTGGGTTCCCGTGATCGACAAGGTCCGCGCGCCCGTCTCGCGGATATTCGGCGGCCACCTGCCGCCCGAGCAGCGCCTGGACGCCGCCGCCAAGGCCAAGGGCCGTCAGCGGATCCTCGACGCCCTCGAGATCATCCTGCGCGAAGCCGAGAAGCACGGCATCGTCTTCGCCCTCGAAAACCACGGCGGACTGCCCTGCACCGGCGAAGAGCAGGTGGACGTGATCAAGACGGTCAACTCGCCGCTGCTGCGGGCCACCATCGACGTCGGCAACTACATGCAGGGCGGACAGGAAGGCCACGTCGGTACCAAGGTCGCCGCCGAGTACTGCGCCTACGTCCACTTCAAGGACTTCCGCAAGGTCAAGGACGAGACCAAGCCGTGGGGCTGGACCATTGAAGCGTGCACCGTCGGCGACGGCGACGTGGACCATCCAGCCTGCATCGCCGAACTCCAGAAGATCGGCTACGACGGCTTTATCGCCCTCGAATACGAAGGCCCGGAAGACGAACAGACCGGCGTCCCCCGCAGCGTCGACTACATGAACAAGGTCATGCCGTAGTTGCTCCACGGCCGACGACGAAAAACGCAGCGAGGGTGGTGCCTGCCGCAGGTGAGCTCCACGCGTCGCTTCGTTGCTGATCGTGCATCCTGATCCTTGAGGACCGAAAATGACCGCCATAGATGATAGTCGGATCGAACACTTCGTGGCTCAATGCCGGCGCGCCGCGCGGGACTATCGCCTGATGAAATGCAGCAGCGGCAACGCCTCCTGGCGGATCGACGACGATCTGATGCTGGTCTCAGCGAGCAAGTCGTGGCTGTCGGACCTGACCGCCGATCAGGTGACGGTCTGCCGCGTCGCCGACGGCGCACCCGTCCAAGGTCCCAAGCCGACCATCGAGATCGCCTTCCACGCCGGTATCCTCCGCGCGCGTCCCGATATTAACGTGGTGATACATTTCCAGACGCCCTTCGCCACGGTGCTGACCTGCCGAAAGGAACCGGTCGACTACTGCGTCCTGCCTGAAGCGCCCTACTATCTCGGCCCGGTCGCCACGATCCCGTTTCTGCTTCCCGGCAGCAAAGAGCTCGCCGACGCCGTGATCGCGGCGATGACCGGCCACAACGTCGGCATCCTGCAGAACCACGGCCAGATCACCGTCGGCAAAGACTTCAACGAGACGATTCAGCGGGCGGTCTTCTTCGAAATGGTCTGCGAAACCATCGTTCGCGGCGGCGAAACGATCCAGCCGATCCCGAGAGCCATGATCGAAAAACTCGGCAACGCCTGAGCCGGCACGCGACAATCAGCCGGCGCGCTGCTTCACCGTGTCGATCCGCGATGGAGAATCATCCTCCCACACCGATCGCGCGGCAGACACCAGCAGTGCACAGGATATCAACGGCAACATCCAGCGCACTCCCATCGCCAACATCACGGTAACGGCGAAACCGGCCACAAAGACCGCCGCCCATAACGGCACCCTCGGCCGAGCGCCCGCCGCCACGCAGACCGGAACGAGCCAGATAATCAAATCGTACGGATGCGTGTTCGGACTGACCAGCGTCGCCAGAGCGATTGCCACGGCAAGATGCCGCATCGAACGGCTGGCGCCGCGGGTGTCCAGAGCGCAGTACGCAGCCACACCCACGACTCCGATCAGCATCACAAATGTTCCCGCTGCATACAAGCTCCGCAGCTCGCCCGGATACAGCCGATGCGTGATGCCGATCCAGTTGCACATGTAATCGGCGGTGTAGTTGAACGACCGAACGGCGTCAAGAAAAGCCGCCCACTGGTCAAAGCCAAAGAGCAGACCGCTCAACACACTGCACGCCACGAAGGTCGCCGCCGCAGCCGCGACCGTCCGCCACTGCCGATCCACCAACGCCACTACGCCCAGCAACAGGGCGTACTGCGGCTTGAACGCCATCAATCCCAGCGCGACTCCGGCCCAGCCCGGCGCCTTGCGATAGCACGCGGCATAGGCAAAGACGGCTGCACCCAGGTAAGCCCCCGTTTGGCCGAGCATGGCGTTGAAGATCGCCGCGCCGCCAAATCCGGTCCCGACGACGATGATCGTACGTTCCCACGAATGTCGCGAAAACCGCCCCGCCAGCCGGTACGCAGCCGCCAGCATCAACAAGGTTCCCACCGCAACAAAGAGCACAAACCCCAACCGCGGTGGACCCACCAGGCACAACATGAACAGCGGAAGTGCGTTGGGCGGATACGCGAACGGCAGCGAGTACGGCGGATCCTGACCGTCAAGCCAAGTCTCGGCGATGTGCCGACGCTGAACCTGCACATCGTAAGGCGATCGCCCCTGCGCCAGCAGCTCCGCCGCGCTCCGGAAGATCAGGGCGTCCGACGCGTTGACCTTGAAGCTCTCGACGCCGTAAGAGCGGCTCGTGAAGGCCGCATGCAAAGCCGGCAAAGCGGCAATGACGACCACAACAACGGCTGCGCTCAAACGGCCCGGAGACACCGGTCGCTCGCCGCCGTCAGCGGTCCTGCACGCCTCATCGGCCAACATCGGTAGGGACTCCTGCGGCAACATGGGCGATCTTCCTCATTTATGTCTAACGGATGTTGCATCATAAGTAACAGACTACCGTATTGCGGAACACCCGGCGATCCGTTACACTGCACGCAAAGAAGGAAGGTATAGCCATGACGGTGATTGGACAGAGAATACAGTCGCTGGATCGGGGTCTGCAGCTCCTCGAGTACATCGCCGAGCAGGAACGGCCGGTGCGGCTGACCGAGATGGCGCGGCTCCTCGAAGTCGAAAAGAGCAGTGCCTATCGGCTCGTAAATACTTTGGCCACACGAGGTTATGTGCGACAGGAGCCGGAGTCGAGCGGCTACCTGCTCGACGAGCGGGTCTTTGACCTTGCGGGCCGCCTGGCCGGCCGACGACGGCTGGGGGATCTGGCCCGCCGGCACCTGGTCTGCCTGGCCCGCGAGACGGGCGAGACGGCGCATCTGGGTGTGCTGGGTGACCGGGCGGTGGTGCTGGTCGACCACGAGTTCGGCAGCCACGCGGTGGGCGTGACCAGCCGGTCGGGCAGCAGCGAACCGCTCTACTGCACTGCCCTGGGCAAGGCCCTGCTGGCGGGCATGACCGAAGATGAACTTCGGACGGCGGTCCGAAGCGAGACGCTCAAGCGGCATACCGAACGCACGGTAACGACATACGGCCAACTGGCCGAGGAGACGGGATCGGTCATGCGAACCGGGCTCGCCCGCGACTGGGAGGAGTACCGCGCCGGCGTGCGATGCCTGGCCAGCCCAGTCTTCGATTTCCGCAGCCGGATTATCGGGGCGATCGGAATTTCAGGACCGAAGGAACGGATCGATGAGCAGGCCATGACCGACCACGGCGAACGGGTCCGGCGCGAGGCGCTGGCCCTCTCGGCCGAGTTGGGTTTCCGCCTCGTCCCGACAACAGGAGATTCCAACGAGTGAAACCCGAGCAGTACGCACAACTGGTCCACGCGCGGAAACAACGGGCGCAGGCGATCACCGACGCCGGCGGTTTCGAGGAGGCCTATCGCTGCGGCGCCCTTTCCCGCCGCGCCGACATGACCGTCTCCGAGGCGCTGGTGCTCGGCTTGGTCCGTCAGAACGTCCGCAAGTTCCTCAGCGTGTTCGGCCACGGCTCGACCGAGATCGGCGAGGTGTTGCGGGTCTACGAGGCGGCTGGCGTGGTCCGGACGTTCGCGGTCCGAAATGAGATCGCCGCGTCGCACGCCGCGGCGGCGTTGCGGTGGGTGACCGGCGAGAAGGCAGCGGTCGTCACCTCCATCGGGCCGGGTGCGCTACAGGCCATGACCGGGTCGCTCGCCGCCGCGTCGGACGGCTTGGGCGTCTGGTACCTCTTCGGCGACGAGACGACCGAGGACGAAGGCCCGAACATGCAGCAAATCCCCAAGCCCGAACAAGGGCTCTTCCTGCGCCTCGGCCAGACGATGGGCTCAGCCTACACGCTGCACACGCCGGGCGCGGTGCCGACCGCGCTTCGGCGCGGACTGAACCGGGTTGACGATCCGCACCGCGCCGGGCCGTTTTTCCTGCTGATGCCGATGAACACCCAGTGCTGCGTGATCGAAGGGTTCAACCTCGACGAGTTGCCGGTTGGATCGCCGCCGCGACTCGGACCGGCGGCGGACGACGGACGCTACG
>JAAYCJ010000247.1 GCA_012729815.1 Phycisphaerae bacterium
AGGCGGCCGCGATCGGCGCGGGCGCAGGTGCGGGTGTTGTCCGCCCACTGGCCGACGATCGCGTAGACGTCACGCGGCCATTCGTCGCCGAAGTTCGTTTGCCAGCGCGGCTGGTCCAATTCGATCACGTTCGTCTGCAGAGACGAGTCGTGCATGCCGTCCGGCCATGTGCCCTTGGTCCGCGAGAGCCGCGGCGGCGATGCGGCGGCGACCGCCGTCGCGTCGCCCCAGAGGTACGGGTTGATGTAGTTCTGGCCGGTGCCCGACCAGGTCTCCTGCCATCGGCGGCCGTCGGCGGCCTCGGTGCCGATGCCGAGTTGGATGTCGAATCCGAACCGATCGCCTACCGCCGCCGGCTGTGTTCCGAAGAACGCCAGCGGGATCTTCGCCTCCAGGTCGTAGCCCCCTTCCGCGTGCGTGGCGTAGCGGCACTCGGCCCCGGCGATCGTCGGATCGGTCCCGGCCAGGATGTTGGCCACCTGGCCCGTCGACCCGTCGATGCCCGGCGCGATGCCGACGTGGAAATCGCACTCGCGGTAGAAGCCGATCGGCCGCCCGTCCGGCTCCGGCGTGAAGTACAGCTCGATGCAGTCGCCCGCCCACATGTTGGCGCCGCCCTGGCGGTTCATGCCCGGCACGCTGCCGCGGACTTCGGCCATGACGTAGAGGAACTCGCCGGCGAAGGCGGCGCGGACGTCGGCTTCGAACCCCTGCGAGGGGTTGGCCATCCGGATCGCCTCGCCCTGCCACTCGTCGATCCGCCCGTCCACTTGCGGTGCCTCATCGAGCACCGCGATCGGGTAGTGCTTGCGCTGGATCGCCGCGTCGAAGACCTCGCCGGTGAGGCCCGCGAGGAACGGCAGTTCCTGTTTGGCGGTGAAGGCCGCGAATCCGACCGGGACCTTTACGTATTGCACCGAACCGTCCGCCGTCAGTTCGTGGCGGCCCTGTTCGATCGGCGTCGGCGCGCCAAACACATCCAACAGCGTCGCGTCGGACGGCAGCACCACGGTCAGCTTCCGCTGGTCTTCCGTCGTCCAGAACGCCAGCGTCGTCGCGTTCTCGTCGCCGAACACCAGCGCCGCCAGATTGCGGCCCGCGTCAAGCCGACCGCGATACGGCAGGTCGTTGACCGCCTCAGCCGTCGTGCAGTACGCGGCAAAGCTCGGCTTGGGCGTATAGCTGCCGCGCATCAGGCCGAACCGTCCGTCCACCTGTCCCCAGAACCACACGTCGTCCAAACGGAACACGCTGATCCGCGACAGGCCGCCCGCCAATTGCAGCAGAGCCGCCCGCACGATCATCTGCGCCTGCTGCAACTCGCTGCAGCCGGAGATCGTCGCGCCGGTGGTGTAGCCGAACTCGGTGCTCCAGATTGCCTTGTCCTTCCCGCCGTTGGCGTCGAGCCACTGCCGCGCCGAGAGGCAGTGCTCCAGCAGCATGCCCTCTTCCGGCGTGTTCCACCGCTTGCCGACCGACCACGGATACGGGTGCAGGATCAGGAACTCATACGACTCGCTTCCGCCGCAGCGGTTGACGCCCGCCACCAGTTCCAGGTTGCTGCCGACGCCCACCTTCGCGTTGGGATTGGCCCGCTTGATGCCGCGGTGCGCCGCGATCAGCGAGTTGGTGAAGTTCTCGATCGTCCAGTGCGGCGTCGCGCCGAGCCGGCCTTCCGGCTCGTTCCAGAACTCAAAATGCTCGACGAAGTTATCGCCCAGGCCGGCCACCGTCTCGAACGCCCGCTCGAACGCCTCGAGGTCCACCGGCAGGTCGTCGTTCGTGCCCGGCGGCGCGGCGTTGGTCTTGTACGTGACGTTGTACACGTAGCCCAGCGGCATGATCCCGTTGGACGCGTACCGGTCCACCTGCCCGGCAATGGCGTTGGGATCGATCTCCGAGACGTCGCTGCGGCAGTTGAACGGACTGCCCCGCGTCCAGGTCAGTCCCATCACCTTACCCAGCTCCGGCGGGCAACTGCCGGCGGCGAAGGGACTGCCGCCAAATGACCGCTCCGACGGCACGGTCATCACCGCGGCCCCTTGCAGATCGTGCAGCACGTTCGAAGCGTCGGTCTTCGAGACGCTGCGGATCACCAGTTCGTAGTAGCCGCACGTTTCGGCTTGGTATTCGACCGTCGCCCCAAACGCCGCTTCGCCGGTGGTCACCGTTCGCGCGTAGCCGTCGATGATCTTCCACTCGAATCGCTCGAACGAACCGTCCTGCGGCTGGCCGACTGTCCAGACGATCGGCTCGCCCGGCCGGTACACGCCCCACTGGTTGCCCGGCTGGATCAGCGTCCGGTGCTCGCTGCGTTTGCTGTTCTGGTAATATTCCAGCGAGTCGGCCGCCGGCACGTAGACCGCCGGCGTCTGCTCGCCTTCGACCAGTTGTACGTCGGCGATGAATAACAATCCGCCGCCCTCGCCGCGCAATCGCGGGCGAACCGCCGTCACACCGTCCGGCGCGTCGAAGCCGGCGGTCAGCGTGGTCCATCCGGTCGGATCGAATCGCACCGCGGCCAGGACCTTCTCACCCGCCATCACCTCCAGCCGGGCCACTCCCGCGCCGGTCAGGTCCACGTCCTGCTCGGGCTTGTTCTCCGGCCGGAAGTTGGCGATGTCCGGCGTGTAGCCGCGCTCGGCCTTGGCCGCCGACGCCACCGACGCACTGAGCGTGTAGCGCCGCTTCGGCTGAACCGCCGTCTCGCCGAACCGCAGCTCCCACCGCCCCTTTTCCGCCAGCTCGACCTTCAGGCACGGGCCGTATTCGCGCAGAACGCGGATTACGCCCGCCTCCGGCGAGCCGATCACGAACTCCACGTTCTCGGGAACCCGCCCGGACGTGAGGGCATCGGTATCCAGGGAACCAGCCGACACCGGTGGCGTCAGGGCGCAGAGCAACACGCCCATCAGTCTCAGATGCATCATCCTGCTTACTCCTGTTACGGAAGGTCGTGTCGCGGAGGGAACATGGCGCGGGTCGTCTCTTTCAGTTGCACTACCCGCACATGCCCGTCGAGGAACAGGCAATTCGAGCCGCCGGAATGGCGCGTCGAGAAGAACTCATTGAGGCTGCCCTTGCTATCTTCGTAGAACACCGCTCCCCAGATCGCTCCCACGGTGCCCAGATTCGACCCGCTCCCGACGGCCAGGTTCGTGCTGTCGTAAGCCGACACCGTATTGGCCAGATCGGTGAACATCGACAAGCGCGAAAAGGGCGGGTAGGGGTAGTAGAACGCGCCCATCACCCCGTGCGGCGTGCCGTAGGCATTGACGTACCAGCCGAGACTGACTTCCCCAGCCCCGATCGATGGGCAGTGGAAGATGGTCGACGCCTCTCCCGGAACGGCGGGGCGGATACCCTTGAACAGCGACGTCGGATCGCCTGAACTCAACCCCCACCCGTTATACACGGTTCCGATCGCCGAATCGACCAGCCCCGCCTGGATCAGCTTGAACGACCAATGGTATATATACCCGTTCAGGTCGCAGTTGGGCAGCGTGTCGTTGAACATGTCCAGATAGTAGCCGATCGCCATACCCGTCTGCCGCAGGTTCGCTCCGCAGTAGACCGTCCGGGCTGCCGCTCGCGCCGACTGCAGCGCCGGCAGCAGGATCGACACCAGCACCGCGATGATCGCCACGACCACCAGCAGCTCGATCAGCGTAAACGCCGGTTTGGCCGGTCGCCGCGCCGAGGTCCTGGTCCCGTTCCGCATTTCGTGTGGTTCGTTTCGCATGGTCGTTACCTCTTTGCCTGTTGGCCGTCGCCGGCGAACGCCCGCGAGTACCGTCCCGCATGGGCTTCAATCGATGCGCCGGATACGTACACCGGCGCGCCGGTCACTTCAATAGTCACCGTACCGCTTTCGTCCGGCGATACGTTCGTCTGGCGACCGATGCAGTCGGTGATGGTCACCGGGCCCGACGCGCTCAACTCGACCGGCGTGCGGATCGTCCAATACTCCTCCCATGCCGGCCGGTGCGTCGTCCGCACGTGGGCCGGTTCGTGACGCAGGTAGCCTTCCTCGCGGCTCCAGAGCAACGCGAACCGCCCGCGGCGGCCCTCGAACACCAAGCCGCGCAGGTGCTCGTTGTCGAGCTTGGCGTCGCCGACGAATTTGGCCCCGTCGAGCATCCACGCCGCGGTCTGATGGGCCCAGAGGATCGCCTTGGGCGTCCAGTCGCGGCGGATCAAGCCGAAGTAGAACTCCCGCTCCCACGGCTCACCCGTCTCGGCGACCGTCTTGATCTCCTCGTGCCGGTCGAAATCGTCGAGGCAGTAGTACATGAGCCCGCGCACGTCCGCCGCCACCGCCAACCCGCACATCAGGGTGATGTCCTCGGCGCCCACCCGCTCGTTGTTCGAGCAACTGCTGTTCGGCGCAGCCGGGGCGTAGTACTCGCTCATCCACAGTTCCTTATCGCCGTATCGCCGCAGCGCCTCGTGAATCCGCTGCAGCGTCACCACGTAGCTCCAGAAGGTCTGGCCGTCGTCGAAGTCGGGCGAACGCGGGCAGCCGGCGGCGTGAAACACCAATCGCTCGAAGGAGTCCCATCCGCCCGCCGCGTGGACCTTGCCCATGTACGTCAGGTCGCCGTTGGCGACCACGCAGCCGCCCAGCGGCATGCCCGGCGCCATCTCGTCGCGAAGGCGGCTCAACGGGATCAGCCAGTCCTTGGTGTACTTTTCCGCCAGGACGCCTTTCTCCTCGCCGCCGTGGAGGTTCAGCTCGTTGGAAAACTCGAACGACTCGTCGTGCTGATTCAGCGTCACCTGCAGGTTGCCCCGCAGCCAGGTCTCACGGTTGGCCGCCTCGTGCATCCACGACGGCCGATCGGCGAAGTATTCTTCCGCCTCCGGACCGTAAACGCTGTTGTGGTACCAGGTGTGAAACCCCATCTGGTGGGCCAACTCGCGGTCCTCGCCCATCCGCAGCCAGCGCACGCCGATCCGCGCCATCAGCTCCAGGAGCTGCTTCTGGCTGCGGAACGAGGTGTGCGCTCCGACGTGGCCGCGGTACGCGGCGATGCCGAACCGCGACTCCTTGCCGTCGAGGAACTCCCGCTCGGGCATCACGCCCAGGCAGATCCGCTCGTACGCCGTCGCGCGGTTGTGCCGCGCGGTGACGTCCAGATAGACCGGGCCGGCCTGTTCGCATTGGACGGTCAGCGGAAACCGCCACGGCTCGCACGGGCCAAGCATGCGGCTCTCACGGCCCTGCGCGACCGTCGTGCCGTCAAAGTCGCGGGCAACAAACTCCACGTCGACCCGCAGCGGACGGTCGAAGAGGTTGACCGCGCAAACGTCGAGGGTCATCGGCTCGCCAACCGTCTTCCACAGGTAGAACGGTTCGGGACTGCTCACGTCGAGCATGATCCGGTCGCCGCCCGCCGCCGCCACGCCCAGCGGCATGGCCGATGGCGAATCGGAGACGACCAGCGCAGCGTACGCTTGAAACTGGTCGGTCATCCACGGCCGCTGGACCTTGCGGACGTGCAGGTTGAGCTTCCCGTCGTGGACCAGCGCGTCGAACCCGCGGTCGCTGGCGGCCACCAGCGTCGAGTCGCCGACCCGGTAACTCTGGGCCATGCCCGCCGTCAGTTGGTACGGATCGCCGCCGTAAGGATGGTGGAGCCAGCGCGCCGGTTTGATCACGTCGGCCGCTTCGCCGCCCTCTGCCAACGCGAACTCCAGCGTGGCCGGCCCTTCGGCGAGCGTTACGCCGTCGGCGGCATCGATCTCGAACGACACGCGAACCGCCTCGGGCATCAGCACCCAGACCGACTGGACGTTCGCCGCCCCTTCGTACCGCACGCGGACCGTCGGCCAGCCCGGATGGGCGGAATCGATGGACGTGGCCACGTTGGCCACGTGAACCTTCCGCTCGTCCGGGATCAACTGCGGACCGGTCTCGATCGTCACCGGTCCCGCCGTCGTCAGATTCGCCTGCGGAAACTCAAACCGGCCGAGCGTGCACAGCAGCGTCTCGCCCCCGCCCTTCCGCGAAAACAGCTCGACCTTGCCGTCCTGATGGATCGCCAAAGAGTAGCCGGAGGTCTCGAACCGCTGCGCCTCCTGCGCAACGGCAGTCAGACTACTCAGGATGATCGTAAGAATCACTGCGTGTGCTCTCATCATTCACCTTTTGTAGGCGTCGTCAGATACCCGTCAGCGGGTTGGTTGCCGGCCATGTCTCATTGACCAGATAGTATCGTGCGTGCCCGTCCGGCAGCAGGATGTTCCATCCATCGCCGTGATGCTCGTACTTCTCGCAGGACATCATCCAGGTATTGGAGATATCGAGTACACCCGACGGCGTCTTCGCCAATTCCGGAATGAGTTCATTGAAGATATAGGAGAAACCAAGCTGCTCTGGGCGATACTCCGGACAATCCCAGACACTGCGGTATTTCGGCTGGCTCGGGATCCTCGCCAGCGTCCACCAGTCGCCTATGTCCTCCGTGTAACGGGCGACCTTGCCCAGGTACGGCCAGTACCAGACAAAGGCCTGCATGTGAGTCTTCCACGCGATAAACTGCAACCACCGGCTGTCATCGTTGTACGGATAGAGGCTGCCTAAGTAAGCGGGAAAAAGCATGTCAACCGAAAACAACGGGTACTGCCGAATCCCCGGCTGAGGGAACATGCCGAGATAGTCGGTCTGGTAGTTGACGTCGGCCACCCCGATCTGCCGAAGCTGAGCGGCGCACACCATCTTCCTGGCGCCCGCGCGGGCGCGGGTCAGAGCCGGCAGCAGCATCGCCACCAGCACCGCAATGATCGCCACCACCACCAGAAGCTCGATCAACGTAAAGCCCTTCGACTTCAAGCCCGCCGTCTTCATAGCTCCTGCCTCCTCGCCTGCGTGCAGCTATCGCGCCAGACCAGCCGGCCGGGAACCCGCTCCTGGACCGGCGCGTCGCTGTGCCCTTCGATCTGTTCCTGGAGCAGTTCAACCCCCATTTTGGTCAGCTCCTCGACGCCGCCGTCCACACTCGTCAGGGCCGGCTCCAACTCGTCGCACAGGCTGACATTGTCATGGCCCACCAGGCTCATGTCTTCCGGAACCCGATACCCCTGCCGCATCAACTCGTTCATCCCGCCGATGGCCATCCAGTCGTTGGTGAACACGATCGCAGTCGGCGGCGGCTCGCGTCGCAGCAACTCCCTGACCCCCTCGCGCCCAGCGGCGACTCCGCCGCCGAACCCCTCGACCACCAGCGTGTCCTCCGCGTCCAGCCCGCAATCGGCCAGCACCCGCTGATACGCCTCCAACCGAAGCCCGACGCTCGGGTACTCGCGCCGACTCGCGACAAAACCGATCGACCAGTGCCCCAACTCCACAAGCCGGCAGACCGCCTCGGATGTTCCCGGCACAAAATCCGTAATCACCGACGTGCATCCGGTCCGGCGCACCGTATCGTTAAGCACCACCACCGGAATCCCCTCCTCGCGCACCCGCTGGCACAACTCCACCGATGGATGACCCGCCAAAATCACCCCGTCCACCCGATTCTCCCGCAGCACCGATGGGTACGCCGCTGCGCCGTGCCGCAAAACGAACTCGACGTGAACGTGGTTCTGAAATTCGCTGGACGCCTGCTCGACGTGCAGGGTCACAAGCTGCTGGTACAGGTCATCGGCGACGCCTTCTTTCTGCGAGGCGATTATAAGTGCTATTGCATTTGCACGTCTGCGACGCAAGGGACGTGGCCGGTAGCCAAGCCGGTCGGCCAGATCGCGGATCTCCGCCGCCCGTTCGGAACTGATCCGCGGATCGCCGGCCAGGGCTCGTGAAACGGTGCTGACCGCGACGTTCATCCGCCGGGCCATGGTCCGGAGGCTGACCTGCTGAGTGCCGCTGAATTCATCCATTTTACTGGTCCACCGGCTTTGCGATTGGAGAGGCGATTTGTGCAACTGTTGCACTGGCCCCCATCGTAATGCAACAGTTGCACAAAGTCAAGCCCCTTGTCGGGCGGGGGCAGGGCATGGTCCGGAATGGTCAGGATCCGACCTTAACCGCCAGTTCGGCCCGGCCGGTGTCCAAGCCGGTCAAGCCGATCGAGAGGATCCGGCCGCCGTGTTCGACGGTGCGGGTTTCACCTTTGCGGATGCCCAGACCATCGGCGATCAGGCGGCCGTGACGGTAGACCGACAGTTGGACGGTAAAGGTGCCGAAGGCTTCGATTCGGGTGGGAATGATGGTGTAGGGGCCAAAGGGCAGTTCCTCATCGAGGGCGACCCAGCGGGATGTGTGGGTCCTGGCGGCGCTGATGCCGATCAGCAGCGGTATTGGACGTTCATTTAAGCTTATGAAGTCGATGGTCTGGATCGGTTGGTCGGGACGGGGGTTTTCCCAATTGAAGACGTAAGCCCCAATGCTCGAACACGATTCGTTGCCTCCGGTCCAGCCGATGCGGGCTTCGGGCACTTCCTGTGGCTTCCACCAGTCGGCGACGTTGCGTCCGGTGACCAAGTCGATGGATTCGGTTTGGCCGTCGGCGTAGTGAACGATCAGGCGGGCGTAATTGACGCCGACGTCACCCCAGGCGGTGGCATGGAGGATGTGGAGCATCTGGGCTTTGCATTCGACTGCAATACCTTCGACTTTTTCGGGATAGAGGTCGTAGTGTCGGCTGGCGGGAGGAACGGCTTGGCTTTTCAGGCCGATGCATCCGCGGCCGTCGTTGGCGTTCGGGTCGGTGACGGCGAAGGGGATTCCGGCGAAGAAGTTGGTTCCGACGGGGAACTGCTCGGCGTCGTTGATGGGGCCCTGGTCGGACCAGCCGCCGGTTTCGTCGGTGTACTTAAAGCCCAGGTTCGCATAGGGCGCGAGGTCCACGAGGTGGAAGTCTTCGATTTGGGCGCGGGTTTCGACCTGGCGATCGGTCAGGGCGACGCCGGCGTCGGTCAGCAGCGAAGCGAGGAGTCGTGCGACTTGGGGCGAGCGCGCGGCTTCGGCGTCGAGGGGAAGCTGGATCACGATGTATCGTCCGCGGCCGCTGCTTTTTTGCAGGACGGCGGCGGCGATGGTCTTGTGGTGTTGGCGTGCGAAGTGGTCGTCCTGCTCGGCTTGGAACATCCGTTGGCCGGCTTGGACTGCCTGCGGGTCGGCATCGTCGCGCCAGATGGGAGCGTAGTGGGAGACGAAGGAGAAGGCGGTGAAGCGTTCCTGGAGGAGGACGAGGGGTTTCCAGTCGGCGGACCATTGGCCAACGAGGGTCGTGCAGAGCCAGTCGGTCCAGCCGAGGAAGTCGAGGGGATTGAAGCCCCAGACCGCTTGGTCGTCGGTTTCCATGAAGACCATGGCACGCCGGCCTTCGAGCAGGGGCATGGTGGCGATGGTCAGGTCGTGGCCGAAGAGCGGTTCGAACGACGGCTGGGGAAAGACAAGGACCTGGCCGCCCTGGGCGACGAAGCGGTCGATCGCGTCCCTGCAGCGGGCGAAGTCGGGCCGCTGCATCGCGTTGGCGCCGATCACGAGAACGCGATCGGCGGGAATATCGTCGCCGGGCTGATATTCGCCGAATTTGGCTCCGAAGTGGGCGAGGATATTCTCGGTGGCGCCGCTGCCCTTGACCAGCAGGACGTTGTTGGTCGGGTGACGCTGCGGCGGTGAGGCGATGGCGTTGAGGAGGTTGTGGATCAGTCGCGTGGCGGTTGGGTCGTCGCCGTATCGTTTGGAGCAGCGGAGTTGGCATCGGATGAGGGAGCCTCGGCCGATGAACTGCCGGAGGAGCGGCGTGCGTTTGACGTCGCAGTCGGCGAGGATGAGGAAGTTTCCGCTGGTGGGTTTGGCGAACGCGCCGTCGGTGACGTAGTTGTCGTCACCCTGCCAGCCGGTGAGTTCGGGACCGTCGATGCCGTCGAAGATCGGGTGGCCGGGCGCCTGGACGTAGGCCTGGGTGTCGGAGCTGCCTTGATTGTCCTGTTCGAAGACGAGGGCGTGTCCGCCGGCGCGGCAGAATTCGGTCAGCAGCGGCTGTGCGGCGGCGTCGAGGCTGCGATAGCCGACGACCAGCGGGCGGTTGGAGTCGAGCTTCGCAGGGTCACTGCATTCGTCGAACTGCACGCCCGCCTTTTTGAGGATCGCCGTTGTGACGCCGTTGCGGTCGTAGAGTTGGAAGGGTGCGTCGAAAACCGGCGGTTTGAAGTATGAATCGGGGTAGAGCGTCACGTCCTGATCGCGGCGGGCGATGGTTTCCTTCCCTTCGGTCAGGGCGAGGCGGAAGATCACGTCGGTGTTGGCCTCGACGGTCGGTGCGGCCAGTTTCACGGTGAACGTCGCCACATCGGTTTTGGGGATTGTGACGGGGATTTCGGCATGGGCCAGTTCGCGGTCGCCGGCGAGGAAGGCGGCGCGGAGGCGTGCTATGATTTCGCGCGGGTGGTCGTTGATGACGACGATTGTTTTGTCGATGGATTGGCCGCTTCGATAGGCCTTGGCGGCGTCCGGGGCCCAGACGGCGAGGGGAGCGAAGGCGCGGGTGAAGGCATCGAAGACGGGCGTGGGCGACCAGGGCGGGGCGTCGGGGTCCCAGCCGGGATTGACTCGCGGGCGCATGGCGTAAGTGGGTTTGACGTATGGTCCTTCCCAACTCTCGTGCTCGATCCGCGGGGTGGCGGTGCGGGTGGCGTGGGAGGCGAGGGGCATGTTGAACGTGATGTAGTTGGCGAATCCGAGCATTCCGGCGATCTTGTCTCGTCGCCAGCCGAGGGAGAGTTGTTCGTTGTAGTCGGCACCGGCGCGGAGGGCGGATTTCGGATCGCGGAAGGCGGCTTCGCCGCAGTATTTTTCGAAGAACTCCTGGAGGCAGGGGACGAACCAGTATTCGCCGACGAGGATGGGCTTGTCGCGTTCGAAGACGGCGGGCCAGGAGCGGCGGAGGTTGCGGAAGAAGTCGCGTCCGGTGGGCAGGTCGACCACGTAGACGGGGTAGTGGACGTTCATGATTTCGGAATGGCCGAAGAGGTCGTAGCTGCCGTGGAAGGTGACGGGGCGGGTGGGGTCGGAGTCCTTGATGCATCGGTCGAGCTGCGTGAACATGTCGAACCACTGGCGCGGCTGCGGGTCGGCGGGCGGCTGGCGGAGGGTTCCTTCCCAGTAGATATAGCTGAACCGCTCGTTGTTGGCGTTCCAGATCACGATCGACGGATGGTTGCGGTCTCGGAGCATGGCCTCTCGGAAGAAGGTCTCGGTCCGCTGAAGAGTCTGTTCCGTGGGGTCGCCGGCGATGCTGTCGCTGTCGAGGCCGGCGATGACGAGAAAGCCCATTTCGTCGCAGAGGCGGTAGAGCAGGGGGATGGGTATGCCCTTGACGCCGTGCCAGCGGATGGTATTGGCGTTCATGGCCTTGAGGGCCTGGAGTTGGAGTCGGGCGTGTTGGGGGGTCAGTTGCTCGGGATGGATGTTGTCGACGGGATTGTCCCAACAGCCCAGCAGCGTGACCTTCTCGCCGTTGAGGATGAAGCGGTCGCGTTCGATTCGGAATTCGCGGAAGCCGAAGCGGGTGCGTTTTTCGTCGACGGGCCGGCCGTCCCGTTGGATCACGGTATGCAAGGTGTAGAGATGCGGCGACTCGGGCGTCCAGAGTTTGGGGTCCGGCCACTGGTCGCCGGCGGCGAGCGTGGCGGCGGCGTGCGGTTCGAGGCGTGCGGTTCCGCCGTCGAATTCCTTGACGACGGCGCCGTCGGGATCGGTCACGCGGTGGACCACCCGCACGTCGGCTGCGAGGTCGGAGGCGTTGGTCGCGCACAGGTCGACGTCGATGCGTTTGGTGCTGACGGACGTGCGGACGAAGAGGTTTTTCGAATGGACTTGCGGGACGGCGAAGAGGTAGACGTCCTGCCAGATTCCTCGCAGGGGATGTATGGACTCGGGGGCGTTGACGTCTCGGCCGTAGCGTGTGGCGTCCTGGACGGCGACGGCCAGGACATTGGTCTGGCCGAAATGCACGTGGTCGGTCACGTCGAGGGTGATGGGCAGGAAGGCGAATGTTTCGGGCGTATCGAGGGCGTCGCCGTTGACGTAGACGCGGCACCAGTAGGCGACGGCGCCGAGGTGGAGGAAGACACGTTTGTCCTTCCACTCCGCCGGTACGGTGAAGTCGCGTCGGAACCAGGCCTTGTGAGCGGCGGCCCATTCGGGCGGGAATTCGAAGTAGGCGGTTTTTTCCCAGAAGCTGGGGACCTTGATGGTCTGCCAGGGCTCGTCAGGGACGGCTCTGAAATCGGCGTCGTCGGGCAATGGAGCAAAGTCCCAGAGGCCGTTGAGGCAGATTCGCGGTCGGAAGGAGGCGTCGTCGGCGGTTTCGGGGTCGAAGTGCATGTAGCGGTCGTCCGGGTCGGCGGCTGCGAGCGAACCCAGTACCACGATTGTCAGGGAAGCGCACCATCCAACTTGGTTCATGGGATGTCCTTGTGAAGAGGCTATCGGGTCTATCGCCAGTACGAATCCGGGTCGTTTACGCCGTAGAAGAACTCATTTTCGTGTGGGGGATAGTACAGGTGCCGTTCGAGTTGCTCGATCCAGCGGGCGTTTCCGTCGACGAAGAGCCAGTTGGCACCGCCGTTGTGGCGGTTCATTTCCGTCCTGACACTAAGGGAGTCCAGAACGATCCACGCATTGCAGGCGTAGGATGCGCCGTCGAAGAACAGGGGTGTTTTGTCGGGCCCGCCGACCCTATCGAGTTTCGCCGCCCGTTCGCCGCTCCAGTGCAGGTCCATGTTGTAGGCGTAACTGCGGGCGTAACCGTACATATCGACGTCCGGCCGCAAGGGGCACCTGAAGATGAGCGGATCCTGGCGACCGCTGCCGTAGTAGAACTGAGCCGCGTCGCCGCCGCTGACATAGGGTCGCAGGGCATCGTTCCATCGCGGATGCACCTCGACCCAGGCTCGCGTGACGCCGGAAGGGGGCAAGCAGTCGCCGTAGTCCTGGACGTAGCCCCAGACGGCCATGTGGAGTTGCTTAAGATTGGACGCGCAGATGGTCAGTTTGGCCTGGTCGCGGGCGGCGTTGAGGGCGGGCAGGAGGATGCTGACGAGGACGGCGATGATGGCGACCACGACGAGGAGTTCGATGAGGGTAAAGGCTTGGGGCCGATTTGCGATCCGCCATTTGTGACGTGACGTTTTCATGGTTTATCCCGTTTCACCTTCGATGACACGGCCGTAGGTTTCGTGGTATTCGATGGGTCCGGTATCGCCTTCGAGCCGGCGTTTGAGGAGTTCGGCGGCCGTTTTGGCGCGGAAGTGGTAGAGGGTGTCGACGGTGGTCAGTCGTGGGGCGGCGGCGATCAGTCCCGTGCTGCCGGTTCCCTCAGCGGAGATGACCGCCACGTCGTGGGGGACGCGGAGGGCGGCCTGGTCGAGGGCGCGGAGGACGCCGAGGGCGATCCAGTCGTGTCCGGCGAGGATGGCCCGCGGGCGTTCGGTTTTCAGGAGGTGGCGGGTGAACTGCCAGGGGTCGATGATGGGATCGGGTTTGGGGCCGTAGCTGTGGGTGTCCTGGTAGCGTCGGACGCTGCGGCCGTCGAACGAGACGCCGTGTCGAGCGAGGGTCTTGCTGAGGGCGACGAGGGTTTGCGATTCGGGCACCTCTCCCTCTTTGGACGAGGTGACGTAGAGCACGTCGCGGTAGCCCTTGGCCAGCAGGTACTCGGCGAGTTCGACGCCCTCCTGGTAGGCGTTGGTCCGGACGGTGTCGTATCGCCGGCCGGGGATTTCGTGGCCCATGATGACGACGTGCGTGTTCGGATGAGGCAGCAACTCGGGGCGGTAGGTAAAGAGCTGCGACGGCACCGTGGCAACGATCAGGCCGGCGGGCGGATGGCGGTGGGCGTCGTCAAGGAACTGGCGATACCATTCGAGGTTGCCGTGGCCGCACTGGGTGTTGACCGACCAGGACGAGGAGGCGAAGACCTCCTGGACGGCGTAGGCGAATATCTGATGGATGAAGGGATGGCCGGCGGTGATGAAAGTCACGGTCTTGCGGAGGGCGGCTGATCGTTCGGGGGTGTCATCGGCGACGATGGTGCCGAGTCCCCGGTAGCTGCGGACGAGGCCTTCGCGTTTGAGGCGGTTGATGGCTTTGGTGACGGTGGCGATCGAGACCTGGTAGTGGTCGGAGATTTGCCGATGGGCGGGGAGTTTGGCGCCGGGCTTGAGGTCGCCGGCTATGATTTGTTTTCTGGTTTCGGTGTAGATGTCGATATATGAGGCCACTGGCCCGCTCCCGGGTTGTACTGCAGTATACTGTAATATATAGCAGTATTGACGGAATACCGCAAGAGGTTTGTTTTATTGGCTGTTTAAATATTAATGAAGCGACAGTGCTATTTGGTAGCTATACCGCGGCATGGACGCACCAAGAAGGACGCGGATGGAAAAGTAGAATGTCCCCTTTTCAGGTTCGTTCAGGACGTGTGGTCCGCAGGAGAAAGGGGTTGACAGGGGAAGGCGGGTTCGGGTACACTTACACGTGTAAGCTTGATGATAGAGAGGATAGCATGGTCAGAACAAGTCACGTGGACCGCCGTTTGTGGTGCTGGCGTGTGGGCATGTTGTCCGGGGAGGTTGGCCGGGCGTCCCATCGTATTGGGCATGGTTTTACCCTTATCGAACTCCTCGTGGTGGTGGCGATCATCGCGGTGCTGGTGTCCATGTTGTTGCCGGCGTTGGGTGAGGCGCGTCGGACGGCTCGGCAGACGGCATGTTTGAGTAATCTCCGGCAGCTTGGGGCGTATGGGGTGATCTATCAGAACAACTACAACGATCACATCGTGGCGGGTGTCAACAATCCGCCGGGGTGGCAGGGGTTGATGGGGATTCCGGGGTTCCAGTTGGATGAGTGGGGGGTTCAGATCGGGACGGTGGCGGACGTGCTGCAGTGCCCGGCTACGGAAAAGCAATTTTACAGCGGGACGTACGGGTACAACAGCCGCTGCGGCGGCGAGTGGGTCTATCGAGGCGAGGATTACGACAAGATTTACCGGATCACGGAGATTTCGCGGCCGTCGGAGCGGATCATCATCGCGGACTTTAACGCGCAGTGGCCGATCATGCTGTCTTTTATGGTCTGGCCGGAGGATCCGGGCGGTTACGTGGATTGGGACCGCCACGGAGCCCGCGACGGTATTGGGCTGCTGAGCGTGCTGTGGCTTGACGGGCGGGCGACGGCGGAGACCGGCGGGCAGTTCACCAGCCGCGGAACCGTGCCGATGTACACGTACATCGAGCCGTTCTATTACTACTGGTGGTTCTCGAAAGACAATCTCTGATCCGCGTCGGCAGATCTCCAAGGCATTTGTGTTGCGCAGACTCCGCCACATCGCTTACCGTATGGACTTCGGCGAAGCGGATGGCGGCTGGGCTTTTGTAGAGGAGCAAATTATGCACGTCAGGTTGGCGCTGGTTGTCGCGGTCGCTTTCACGTGTCTGACGCTGCCGGTCGAGGCGGCGCGGTGGCGGATGGGGCCGGAGAATCTGGTTGAGCCGCGGGAGTATGGCGAGAGCGGGACGGTGACGATCGGCGACGGGAAGGATACGACGTGGTTCTGGTCGACGGGCTGGGGAATCACATTTCGGCCGGACGCGAACATGGCGGACGACCAGTCGTCGGATGTGCTTTCGGTGGGCAAGACGGCGGGCGGGACGTGTTACTGGACGATGACGTTCCGATTCGCCAAGCCGGTTTCGCGGTTCCGGTTCACCACGCCGCGGTGCAGCAGTCTGGAACTGAGCGAAGGGGATCTGGTGCTGTACGGCACGGTCGACGACGGGGAGCGGCGGGAGTTGTGGCGGTACGGCAAGGATTCGCCGGGCTATCGGCCGGGCAGCGACGCGACGATCGAGCCGGCGGCGCTGGACTGGATCGAGCCGGCTGAGCCGGCGACGACGGTGACGCTGTACTTTGAGTACGTCGGGTTTGTGGGCGACGTGAGTTTCCACGCCGATTCGGACGACGGCGGGGTGCTGGAGTACGTTGCGGCGCTGCTGCCACCGGAGCAGATGGTGTCGCTGACGCTGGTTCCGGACGCAAAGAAGATTTCCAACGTGTACCGGACGGATCAGCCGGTGCGGGTGCTGCTGGACATCGGTCCGACGCCGGTGTCGAGTCCGCCGGAACTCGTGCTATTCGATCTCATGCGCGAGGGTCAGACGGCGGCTGGAACGTTTGAACCTATCGGGCGCGACGACTGGCAGATCGATCTGCCGGAGGCTCAGGCGGGCGTTTATCAGCTTCGCGTGGTGTTGCCGATCGGCGGCGAGGGCAAGACGGTTGAGAAGGATCGCATCGTTCTGGTCCATCCGCCGCGGAAGCTCTCGCGGGCGCAGGAGCTTCGGTCGCCGTTTGGGATCATCGGGATCGACGGCGAAGGGGCGTGGCAGGGCTCGGCGTACGTCAGCGGACAGGATTTGGCCCGATTGATCGGCGTGCATCAGCTTCGCGGCGGCACCATGACCTGGTGCGTGGGCAATCCGGCGAAGGACGTGTATAACCTCGGGGGCGACCCGCGCGAGATGGTGGAGCACGATATGCAGTACGGTCTGGTGCGTCGGCACAGCCTGGCTTTCTCGCCCGGCTGGACGGTCGATCCGAACCGCGCGACGGAGGGTTGGGCCGGAGTGTGGCCGCCGAAACCCGAGCATCTGGCTGACTATGCGGAGTATTGCCGGCGGCTGGCGACGATGACGAAAGGGTATTACGTGCCGGAGTTCGAGATCTGGAACGAGCCGAACTCCGAGCCGTACGGGAGCTTCAAGGGGACGTTCGATGAGTTTGTGGCGATCTGCCGGACGGCGGCGGACGCGATTCTGGCGGTCAATCCGGAGGCCCGGATGATCCTTGGCAGCACCGGCGGGGCCGACGTCGGGTACATCGTGCGGCTGCTGGAGGCTGGGCTATCGGAGAAGTACCGGCTGGTGGACATTCATCCGTATCGCTCCACCAAGCAGGGACCGGAGGACGGGTTGCTGGTGGACATTCGGCGGTTGCGCAAGGCAATCGCGGATCACGGCGACGGGCAGGGGATCATCTTTTCCGAGATCGGCTGGCCGACACACATCGGCGATAAGCCCAGCTACGAGGCGGTCACGCAATTCCAGCAGGCGTGTTTTTTCTCGCGGACGATGCTGATCAGCATCGCGGCGGGCGTCGAGCGGTTCCACTTCCACATGCTTCGCGACTGGGGCGGGAATCTGGAGGAGCCGGAGCACAACTTCGGCATCATCACGTGCGCGGGGGAGGCGAAGCTCGCGGTTCCGGCGATGGCGACGACGTCACGGCATCTGGAGGACGCGGCGTTTCTGGGGCGGGTCGGCGAGGCGCCGGAGTTTCATCATGTCTGGTACTGGCGGACTCCGTGGATGGAGGGCGCGGTGCTGGCGGCGATCTGGTGCGATACGGTGATGGTCGAGGGCGAGCCGCAGTGGATCGATCTGCCGGCTGAGCCGTTGGCGGCGGAGGACCTCTGGGGCGGCCGGCCGGGCGAGGAGCGGTTGCGGCAGGCGGACGGGCGATGGCAGGTTCGTCCGGACGAGGATCCGGTTTTCGTCTATCTGCCGGAGAGCGCGCTGCCGAAGGGTTTGGCTGAGCTGCCGACGGCGATGCGGCCGTGGCATCTGCGGCGTCTGGAGGCGATGAACGTTGAGGGGCGTGCGATCGTTGTGGACGGCGAGTTGGCTGAGTGGCCGGAACTGCCGGCTGGCATCTCGCTGGACGCGGCGGCCAGCGGCGGCACGATGGGCTATGCCGGTGTTGAGGAGCCGCAAGAAGGCAAAGATGCGGCCAAGAGCGTGGCGCGGTTCGGCGTCGCGTACAACGGCGACGGTTTGTACGTGGCGGCGGACGTGATCGACCCGGACGGGATGCACAACGATCGAAGCCACTGGTGGGTATGGGCGGGCGACTGTGTGCGGGTTTACCTGAGCACGGTCGACAGCGAGGAGTTTCCCTATTTCACCGACGATCATTTTCAGGCGATTTTCGCCCCGGTGACCAAGGACAACGGCCCGCCGCAGGCTGTGCATATCAGCGCCAGGACGCCCCGCGGGGTCGAGTCGGGCGATCTGATTCCGGATGCGTTGGTGGCGGCCAAGCCGACAGAGACAGGATGGGCGCTTGAAGGTTTTTTGCCGTGGTCGTATTTCGGCAAGACGCCGCAGGCTGGGCAGGTGTGGGGTTTTGATCTTCAGGCGGCCGGCCGATCGTGGAACGGCGGCGCGGACAACTGGTGCACTCCGCTGCGATGGGGTAAGCTTGTTTTTGTCGAGTAGCGGCGGACGCTAAGCGAAGGAGATGCGCAGGCGATGGCGGCCGGGCGGAAGCACGGCCATGAGCCAATGGCCGCCGAATTCGTGGCGGGTTTCGTATTCGGCTGGGTAGTTGCCGTCGATTTTGACGGTTTCGAGCGGGCGGGTCAGGAGCATCTTGAAGACCATCCCGCCGTGGTATTGGCCGTCGCAGTCGAACTCGACGGAGTCGGGTTTGGCGTCGACGAGGCGGATGGCGGAGCGCGAGCGGGCATCCCACCAGCGCCAGACCTCGTCGTTGCCGACGTGGTGGACGTTGGCGTTGCGATGTTCGATGTAGCGGAGGATTTCCTCGATGGCCTGTCGGCAGCGCGGGTATCGGGCGACGTAGGCTGGGTGATAGAACATGTTCATGACCAGATGCCATCGGATGGCCATTTCGACCGGCAGGTGGACTTCGTGGGAGGCGTCGGTTTCGTTGTCGAGGGTCGCGCCGCGATGGCCGACCTCGTAGCAGGCGATCGGCTGTTCGAGGAAGTCGATCCGGCGGTTGCCGTGGCGGTGGTCGTCGTAGAAGTGGAAGGGGTAGGAAGTGCCGAAGCCGAAGCTGAAGTTGGACGTGTTGGCCAGCGGGTGGGTCCAGGCGAGGTTGTAGCCGTTGAAGGAGTTGTCGGACTTGCCGCCGGCGGCGAGCATCCACTTGGCGGGTTCGGTCCAGCCGGTCCAGCCGAGCCACTTGTTGACGGTGGTGATCGGGCCGAAGCCGAATCGCTGTTGGAACTGCTCGCTCTGCTCCAGGTAGCGCTGCGGGAACATGCGGTAGCCGTCGTGTTCGCAGAGGCCGTAGTAGATGGAGACTTCGTGGCGGTTGTCTTCGCGGATGTGGCGCATCTGTTCGGCGGTGATCGGATGGACGGGCAGCATGTTGATGTGGTAGCCGAGACCCTTTTCACGCATCCAGTCGGAGGCGTCGAGGCTCAGTTCGGTCGGGCCCTGGTATTCGTCACCGCCGTAGGAGAGCATGGCGTCGGCCACGCGGCCGTCTTTGGGCGGGATCTGATGGATGAACGGCACGCCGGCGCGGGCGATCAGGTTCTGGATGAGGAAGACGATTTGGTCGGCGTAGCGGACTTTGCGGGAGTGGTCGCCGAGGAGTTGGAGGTCACAGGCCCTTGGCCAGACGCCGTCGGTGACGCGGTCGTTCTGCACCGGCCGGCCCTGGTGGAGGAGCCAGACGGTTTTGGCGGCGTCGAAGGCGAAGCACGCGGCGGCGCCGCGGCCGAAACGGTTCCACGTGACGGCGGGCCGGTTCAGGTCGCGGGCCTCGGGGTCGAAGAGGCGGGCGAGTTCCTCGGCTGAGGTCGGCTCGATCGCGTCGAGGTCGGAGAGGATGATTAGTTTTTGTTCGAGGAAGATCGTCCAGTGCAGTTCGCGGGTGAGTGGATGGTTGCGGTAGTCGAAGTATCCGCTGATGGCGTAGTCGTCGGGGGTTTGGGCGACGGGTTGGCCGCGGCGGACGCCGAAGACGTCGTCGAGGCCGTGCGTGCCGAAGCCGATCAGGATGCCGCCGTCGCGGACCCAGTTGCGGATCGCGTCGAGGACCGGCGCGTCGAGGCGGCGGCCGGTGTGCCAGCCGACGATCAGGGCTCGGACCTCCGTCAGTGACTTGCCGTTCGCCAAATCGTGCGGCGAGAGCACGTCGGCGCGGACTCCGAGCAGATCGGCGATCTCTTCGAGGTAGACGTCCCAGTAGTTTTGTCCGGAGGCGTTCAGTTCGTCCCGCAACGTTTCATCCAGCACGAAAGCCAGCATCGCGTCGTTCCTTTATGTCGCCTGTGATTGGCGGTCACTCGTCATATTTCACGAGATGCACGCAGATATCTGGAAAAAGTAGAATGTCCCCTTTTTCTGTTTATCGTCCTTGTTTGAGTTCTTCGACGGAGTCAATGACGGCGTCGGCCATGTATTTGAGCTGGTCGTCGGTCAGTTCGTAGAGGGGCAGGTGGGTGAAGCGGTGGCGGAAGGCCTCCTCGGCGACCGGGCAGGTTTGTTCGATGGCGGCGGTGTCGTAGCCGAGCTGTTTCATGATGGAGAACTTGTAGAGCGGGGCGAAGTGGGGGATTTGGACGAGGCCGCGATTGTCGAGTTTGGTTTTGAGTTGTTGGACGTCGGCTCCGACCTTGTTCGGGTCGATCTGGAGGAGGTAGAGGTGGTAGGTGGTCTTGACCTTGTTGTCGTCGAAGGGCGGGGTGACGACGCCGTCGACTTTGGCGAGTCGGCGGTTGAGGTAGTCGGCGGCTTTTCGCCTTGCGGCGATGATGCGTTTGAGGCGGCCGATCTGCGAGGAGAGGCAGATGGCTTGGATTTCGGTGGAGGAGTAGTTGCCGGTGGCGAAGTAACCGCCCTTGCCCTTGAAGGCGGGCACGTCGTAGAGCCACATGGGGATCTTCTTGGAGAGGTCGAGGCCCAGGAATCGGGCGCGGCGAAGTTCCTTTCCGAAGGGGGTGTTGGAACAGAGGATGCCGCCTTCGCCGAGGGAGGTGATGTTTTTGACCTCATGGAAGCTGAAGGAGCCGAAGTGGCCGATGGTGCCGATCATTTTGCCCTTGTACGAGGCGCCGAAGGCGTGGGCGGCGTCCTCAATGACGGTGATGTCGTGTTTGCGGGCAAGGCGCATGATCGGGTCCATGTCGACCGGATAGCCGCCGAGGTGGACGGGAATGATGACCTTGGTTTTGGGCGTGATTTTGCGGGCAACGTCGGCTGGGTCCATGTTGAGGGTTCGCGGGTCCACATCGGCGAGGACGACTTTGGCCCCGATGCTCAGCGGGTAGGCGATGGTGGCGATGAAGGTGATGGCGGGAGCGATGACCTCGTCGCCCGGCTGAAGCCCGGCGAAGCGATAGCCGATTTCGAAACCGGCGGTCGCGTTGGTCAGGAACACGGTGTGCTTGACGTTCAGGAATTTGGCGACCCGGTCTTCGAGGGCCTGGACGTTGCCGGCCAGACTCAGTTTGCCGACGGGTTTGCCGACCTGCTGGAGTTGGCGCACGGCTTGGCCGAGTTGGCCAAAGGCCCGGTTATACGCGGTCGTTTTGCCTTCGGCGGGCCGGACGAGGAACTTGACGATGTCGAGGATTTCCTGTTCGCGGATGTTTTCGCCGACGGCGGCCCAGGGGACCCGTGCGGCGCCGGTGTCGTAGCGGAAGTCGGAAACCACATCTTTTTTCCTGGCCATGATCCGTTCTCCTTGATCGTGCCTTCGATTGTCTGTTTCGGCTATTGCATGTTTTTGGGAAGCTGTCCGCTGGGCCGGTGCGGGCCGGGCCGGAAGTCGGGGACGTTTTGCGGTGCGTTGTCCTGTTCCATCGACCTGGCGGCCAGGATGGCCGGGGCGGCGGTTTCGACGGCTTTGTAGACGTCGAGGGTTGGTTTGGCGCCGTAGAGGACGGCGTCGGCGAATTGGGCGAAGACGTAGAAGTCGAGGTCGCCGTGTCCGCTGTTGTGGGCTTCGGGCGGAGCGTCGGTGCGTTTGTAGCTCCACGGCACGGTCAGGGGTTCATCGAGGTGCCAGCCGTGAACCCAGAGCTTGGCCTTATCGCAGGCGGCGCGGGGCGTTTCGATGAAGCCTTCGGAGCCCTTGATGTGGTGCCAGTGGCAGCTCGTCGACTCGGTGTAGGGCGCGCTGAAGGAGGTGGCGAGTCGCATGATGGTGTCTTTTTCGGTGTGCATGAGGGCCACCTGCATGTCGGCGTATTCGAGGCCGGGATGCTTGTAGCTTTCCTTGCGGGTGGACATGCCCTCGACGCGGACGACGCGGTCGTCGAGGATGTAGAGGAGGGGCGAGAGTTCGTGAGGCAGGTAGCCGATGGACGGCTGACGGAATCGCCAGGTGGGTTTGGCGTTGGAGGCGAACTCGGCGACCTGCTGGCGGGTGAAGAAGCGGCCGCTGTCGTCCTGGAAGTGCATCCAGGGCAGGTAGTGGAAGTACTGGCCTTCGACGAAGAGCGGGTGGCCGATCACGTCCTTGCGGATGATTTCTCGCCAGGCGGCGACGTATCCGGCGTAGCGAAGCTGCTCCATCAGGAGGAAGACCTTGCCGGTCCGTTCGACGGTGGCGACCAGGTTCCAGCAGTCATCGAGGCTGTAGGTGAGCGGGACCTCGGCCATCACGTGCAGGCCGGCGTTCATGGCGCGGCAGGCGAGCGGGATCTGGCGGTCCGGGTCGAGCTGGAGGACGACGGCGTCGAGCGATTCGGATTGGAGCATCTGGTCGAAATCGAGGTAGCCCGGCACGGCGAGGTCGTGCTTTTCCCGGAGTTCGGCGACAACTTTGTCGGTGACTTCTTTGCGGACGTCGCAGACGGCGGCGACGGTGAATTCGTCGTAGCGGATGAGTTTGGGCAGCACGTTGTGGACCGAGCGGTTGCCGAGTCCCACGACGCCGCAGCGGATGGATTTTTCCACCGGCAGCGTGCCCATGATGATCGATCGATCCTGACGCCGGACCAAGGTTGCGCTGGGTGACATGGTTTTGGCTCCTTACGGTATCTTCTTTTCTCGTCTGAGGTTTTCGCGGGTTCTGGTGCACGGGACACAGCCGGGCCAGGTGCACAGGAGGATATCGGGTTTTTCGCTGATGACGCGGACGACCGAGTCGATCACATCCTGGGCGCGCATGAGCTGGATTTTGCAGGCGCCGTGTCGCAGGTCGCGGATGAGGCCGCGCTGACGCATGGGATACTCGGCTGCGCCGAAGCCGGTGCTGCACGTCGTGGAGGTGTCGTGCCGGTGTTCGACGATCTGTCCGTCGGGCGTTCGCACTGTCCAGGTCGGCAGGCCCTGTGCCCACGGGGCTTTGGGCACGCCGGCGTATTCCTCGCCGAGGTGAATGGTGGTGTTGCTGGTGTGGCCGACGCCGATGAGCAGGACCTTGCCGCCGCGTTTGGCGAGCCGGTCGATGGGCGAGCCAATGCCGACGGCGCGGAACCGGAGGTGGTCTGCGGTCAGTTCCTTGGCGTCCGGACCGATGACGGCGACGGAGTGGGTCGGGCAGAGGCTTCGGACGGCGCCGGGCCACGCGCGGCCGGTTTCGGTCAGGACGCCGGTGAGGCCGGGCGTGTGAGCCGGGTCGAAGGGCTCGCCGGGCGGCAGCGTGTAGTTGAAGGTCGGCAGCATGAGGTTGCCGCGCGGGCCGATGGCTTCGAGGAGGGTGGCGATAGCCGTTTGCGGGCCGTCCTGGACGGCGCCGAGGGTGCGAAACGCGCTGTGGACGATGACGCTGTCGCCGGGCTGCAGTCCGACGTCGGTGAAGGCTCTGGTCAGGTCGGCTTGGGTCAGTTCGCTTGGCATGCTCAGCTCTCCAGCCAGTTGTCAACGGCGTTGGCGGCGATGCGGAAACCGTTCCAGGCTTCGTGGACGTCGAGGCATTCGTCCGGCTGATGGAAGGCGCCGCGTCCGGTCAGGCGGCTTTGCGGTCCGAAGGAGACGGTCGGGATTCGGGCGTGGTTGGTCAGGACGAAGGCATCCTGTTTGGAGATCGTGGTGAGGACGGGCGGCTGGTTGGTGATTGTGCGTACGGCGTCGGCAAGGCAGGAGACCAGCGGCGTGTCGGTCGGCACCGACGCGGGCTCGAACCACGGCTCGCGCCAGGTTGCGTCGTATCGGTCGAGGGCCTGGCCCAGCGAGTCGCGGAGCATCGCTTGGAGTTCGCGGCAGTACGTTTTCCGATTTTCGCCAGGCAGCGAGTAGAAGGCCACGTGGAAGTATGGGCCGCGGTCGTCGCGGCGCTGGTAAAGGGCGACGGAGCAGTCGCGTCGGGCGTTGTCGCGAAAGAGGGAGCCGTCGAAGAGGGCTTGGCGGCTGAGGCTCAGGGTTTCGCAGCCGGTGTTCAGGGCTCTGGCGTGTTGCCGGAGAGTGCCGTCGGCGATCGGGGTCTTTGGGCGCAGGTCGATTGAGGAGCCGCCGAGATTGCCCAGCAGGACGTGCATGCTGTAGCCGTCGAGGTAGAGGGCGGCTTGGGCGCGGATGCCGGCCAGGTGGAGCAGGAGGGCGCCGTTGCCCACGCCGCTTTCCTCATCGATGGTCGAGGCGAAGATCAGGCGCTTGCTCAACGGGCGGCTGCGTTGCCGCAGTATTCGCATGATGCCCAGCATGGTTGCGGTGCCCCACTTGTCGTCCGAGGCGCCGAGGCCGCAGATCGCACCGTCGCGGACTTCGCCGAGGAACGGGTCGAAGGTCCACTGGTCGGGGTCGAAGATCGGGACAGTGTCGCTGTGGGCGAGCACGAGCAGGGCCGGTGCGTCCGGCGGGCCGAGTTCGCCGATGACGGTTGGCCGGTTGGCGTACTGGCGGTTTGGACCGCTGCAGAGCGGGTGGTGGAAGAAGTCGGGCATGTCGGCGGGTTGGAAGGTGTGGACCCGGGCGTCGAGTTCGCGCATCCGCTGCTCGACGACGGCCTGAATCGCAGCCTCCTCGCCGCCGGCTGGGCCGCTGCGGCTTGGGATTCGCACGAACTGGCAGACGTCGTCGATCAGCGACGCTTGGTAGTGTTCGTCCGTTTCGAAGGCCATGGGCAGTTTCCTATCGTCCCAGCAGGATCACGGCGGCGCCGGCGCAGAGGATGCCCGCGACGAGTCGGGCTGAGAGCGGCTCGTGCAGGAAGATCAGGCAGGCCAGGGCGGCGACGACGATGTTGAGGCCGACCAGCGGCAGGACGGTGCTGCCCGGGGCAAGGGTGATCGCCTTGAAGAAGGCCATCGCACCGAGTCCGCAGAGCACGCCGGCCAGCAGGGACCAACCAGAGTCGACCTGGAAGAACCGCGCTTTGCCTCCGATCAGGTGCCATGCAGTGTAGGTTCCGACGATGACAACGTAGCCGGTCAGGAACCACGCCATCGAGACCTGCCAGGCCAGTCTCGCGGAGACGGCTTTGAGCACGAAGTTGTAGCCGCCCCAGGTCAAGACGCTGATCGCGGCCAGTATTCGCCAGTCCATTCGTTCGATCCTTTAACTCAGTTCGATGATTTCGTAGTCCTCTACCTGCGGTACGGTCAGGCAGATGCCGTTGGAGCGCTTGCGGACGGGAAGCTTCTTTCCCTGGCGGAGCAGCGTGGCCCGCGCGGCTGCCGACCGCAGCCAGAGTTGAACGTCCCGGCGTCGCCGCAGTTGACGGATGGGGCGTTTGAGGCCGGCCATGTAGTTGATCAGATGCAGCCAGGTTTTTCCTTCGCGGCTTCGAATGCCGACCTCGATCCACGGGGCGTCGTCGATCTTGACCAGCGGCGTCGCGAGCCGGTTGGCGAGGGTCGCGATCAGGTCCGTATGATCGGGAAACCGCGCGGCGGACAGGGCGGCTCCGAGCGTGCCGGCGAGGAAGACGATCCTGCCGCGGCCGTGTCGGTTTTCGACGAGGAAGGGCAACTCGGATACGGTTGGCGTGTTTTCGTAGCAGCCGGGCAGGCGGTGGCAGAAGTTCATCAGGGCGCGGCCGGTGGTGGCGGCGACTCGGATACCGTGGACCGGCGCGGGAATGAAGTTCGAGGAGGTCGCTGGGCGGTAAGGGTTCTTGCGGCTTGGCGTGCGGGTGAGGTAGTCCCAGTTCATGGGGCCGAAGATCTCACCGTCGTAGCGAACGCCGAAGAGGTCGGCGAGGCCGAAGTCGTCTCGACGTCGGCCGTCTCGCTGGTAGAGTGATGTTTCGAAGGTGGCGACGAGATTGCCGCCTTTAGCGACGAACCGGCGGAGAGCCTCGGCTGCGTCATCGGCGAGACTTGGCGCGTTCGGGAGGAAGATCAGGTCGTAGGCCGTCGGGTCGGCCAGGTTGTCTTCGCCGATGACGTCGAAGGGGACCTGGGCCGCGGTGAGGGCGTCGTAGAAGCCCTGGAATTCGGCGGCCAAGTCGCCGGCGCCGGAGGCGTCGATTTTGCGGGTGAAGTCGGTGAGCGGCACCGAAGAGCCGCGATAGAAGTTGCAGCCGTGGTCGGGCCAGAGGAGGGCGACGCGGGCGAGCGAGCGGGTCGCGGCAAAGGCCTGCGGATGGCGCTGGATGAGGCGGTTGTAGTCGCGGATGACGTTCAGTTGCGGCTGATTGAGATTGCCGGGGAAGAACGCGGTCCAGTAGGTTCCGCCGTGGGCGAGGGTCTGGGCGAACAGGAGCGAGATTTCGGGCTCGGGCAGGAGGTACCAGTTCCAGGGCTTGTGGCCGGCGGCGTTGGCGCCGAGGGCGGGCTTGCCGCCGGACTGGGACGAAAGCAGTTTGGCGGTGACGCCTGGTTTGTGGAGCGGCTGATGGTTCAGGTCGTTGTAGAGGAAACCGCCTTCGGCGATGAGCATGTCGGAGTGGCGGATGATGCGGACGTTGTCGCGGCCGGTGGGCCAGTAGGGCCAGTTGGCGTTGCCGTTCATGTAGAACAGGAGTTCGGGGTTGATCGCCTTGAGGATGGCGTCGGAGTCGGCCAGGAAGCGGGCGATGCTGTCGGCTTGGAATTCGACCAGTTCCTTCCAGAGCGGATGATCGCGGTTGGATTTGGGAGGCAGGTCCTGACCGGTGCGCTCGCGGAAGAGCCGGCGGCATTCGGGGCAGTAGCACGAGTCGCTGAAGAAGATCGGGCCGTCGTAGAAGACGCCGTCGATGTCGTAGCGGGCCAGGTCGCGCAGGATCTGGAAGACCCAGTCGCGATAGCCGAGGGCGTTGACGCAGAACGAGGTGCCGGTGGAATAGACCTGGTCGATGGGCGTTTGGTTTTCGCGGACCTGCCGCCAATCGGGATGTTCCTCGCCGAACTGCCACGTGTACCAGTGGACGTTGAAATAGGGCAGGACGCGGATGCCTTTTTTGCGGGCCATCGGGAGGTACTTGCCCAGGCGGTCGGGATTGCGTTTCCTGGCGAGCGAAGAGTTGAAGTACAGCCGCCGGTCGTTGAGGCCGGCGGTGTCGCCGTCGGAGGCGCCGTGGAACATGCAGTGGAAGTGCTGGACGTTGCCGCCCAGGTCGGCGACGATGTCCGCCTGTTTTTGCAGCGAGACGCCGTTGAAGTCCAGTCCGTCGCAGATTTCGACGACACGCAGCGGTTCGTTCATCCACCAGGGCATGACCGTTCTCCTTCTACTGCATGTCGAAGATCAGCGGCGGCGGGGTGAAGGGGACTTCCCTGTAAACGCCGTCAGCTTTGGCTTCGAGGGCTGCGATTTTTTCACTTACCGCGTCGACGATGGCGTCGCAAACGCGCTTGCCGATTTCAGGAGAGGCCCGGTCGGGAAAGCCCATGACTCCGACCTGGACCTGCGGCCGCTGGGACATTCGCGGGACGACGTGTCTGTCGTCGACGATTTTTTCGGCGTGCTGGTAGTTGTCGGGATGCTCGATCTGCATGCTCAGGTAGGGCTCCTCGTCGACCGCCAGTTCATCCATCCGCACGGCGTCGGGTTCGAGGGCCATGACCATCGAGGTTTCGAGCCAGCCGGCGTGCCAGTCGCCTTCGGGCAGGGCTTTGTGCCAGGCGATCTTTTCGGGATCGAAGTCCCAGATGGGCATGAGGGCGACCATGACGCGCTCGAAGGCCGGATTGGTGCGCAAGAGGATCTGGATGGCGTCGTTGAGGGCGCGGGCGTTTTCGCTGCCGCCGTGGCATAGGAAGAGGTACACGTTACGGACGCCCTGGGCGACCAGCGAGATGAGCATGTCGCTGATGACCAGGGACATCACGGCGGGCGAGATGTTGATGGTTCCGGGACAGCCGCCGCCGGAGAACGACTGGTGCATGGTCGGGGCGACGAGGATGCCGGTGCGCTGGCCGATCCGCCGGGCCATGTGCGTGGCGATCAGGGCGTCGGTGCTCAGCGGCAGGTGGTAACCGTGCTGCTCGATCACGCCGATGGGGATGATGATAGAGTGGTTGGTTGTGAGGTACTCGCGGACGTCCTTGACGGTCATCCGCTCCATGACGGGAAATGCTCTGCTCGGTTTGTTCATGTCGATGGTCCTTGTGTTGCGGCCTTTGGCACGGCCGGTATGTTCAGGTGAATCTCGCTTCCGTCGCCTTCGAGGGGTATGAAGAGGTAGTCCTGTTCCAGCCGGCGGACGCGGGTCGCGCCGTCGAGTTGCGGCGCGTGGCCGGTGGCCAGAGGGATCATCAGGGTTTGCCTGCCGGTCAGGTTTGAGACGATGCAGGTGAGCGAATTGTCGTCGTTGACGAGCGTTCGCACCCGCACGGCGTCGCGGCGCTCGAGGTGGTCGCACCACTGGTCGCCGTTGCAGATGGGCACGCCTTCGGCGGTGAGGCGGTCGAAGCACGCCTCCATGTACGGACGGCTGTAGGTGCAGAAGCTGACCGGGTGGGAGAGGATGCCGAAGGCCGAGTGCGTTCGGTTGATTGAGGCTTGCAGGTTGGCTTCGAATTTCTCCAGGAGCGGAGCGGGGTTGTTGCCCATCAGTTCGGCGAGGCTCGAATCGTCGTAGGAGATGACCGGCTGCTGCCAGCATGGGTAGGTCGTGCCGTCGCGGTCGTAGAAGCGGATCGGGCGGCCCGAGCCGCACATGTAGGTGTTGAGCCGCTGCGGCGGGATGCTCAGGTAGGCGAACAGCAGGCGATAGCCGTGGCGCACATGGTCGGCGAGCCAGTTCATGTAGCCCATCCACGGGGCGTAGTGGCATTGGATGGTGCGGCTGGGCTCGCCGAATCGCTGCTTGAAGCGCTGCGTTTCCTCGTCGAGGCGTTGCGGGAATCGGAAGTAGAGGTCGTCTTCGCCGTCGACGCCGAATACGTGCGGGCCGAAGGTGTGGCCCTTGGCGCGAAGGTCGGCGACGCAGCTTGGCGTCAGCTTGGTCTGGGCCATCAGGTAGAACGTGCCGGCGCCGCGGTGCTGAAGCAGGCAATCGGAGAGGGCGGCGAACTGCTGCGGCTCGGAGAGGTCGCCGTCGCTTTGGAAGACGGCGGCGGAGCGTTGGGCGGCGTCCGGATAGTACCACAGGCGCGGCTGCGGATGCGCGGCGATATCGGTCAGGACCTTGGCCAGGAACTGGCCGTGGAAGTCGGCCTGCGGCAGGTTGATGACCCGTTCGTCGACGTGGCCGTCGAAGAGGTCGGAGGCGTGCGGCCAGCCCCACTGCCCGCTGGTCAGGTGCGATGCGAGGTCGGGATTGCCGAAGCGGATGCGCGCCACGGCCTCCGGCAGGTCGTAGAAGAACAGCGCGATCTTGCCGCGTCCGACGGATTGGACGACTGCGGCTGGGCAATCGGCGTTTGTCCAATCGCTGCGAACGGCGCGGGCGGCGATGGTGTATGTGGCGTTCTGGTCCGGCGGATCGTATTCGGCGATGGGCACGTGAGCCTGGATGGGCGTGCCGGAGCCCGGATAGCCTTCGGCGATGTCGATCCATCCGGGATAGGTGACGCGTTTGCGGGATTTCCAGCCGAGCTGGGCGGCCAGCGTCCACGACGGCTGAAGGCAGATCAGCCGCGCGCCGTTACGGACCATCGCCAGCAGTTGCTCGATCTCGGCTTTGTGCAGGAAGCAGCGGGTGAGGATGGCCACGTCGTCAGCGGTGAGTTCCGGCAGGCTTTCGGCGTCGAGATCGACCAGGTCGAATCCGTTGAAGCCTTCGGATTTGAGGATTTCGCCGGCGAACCGGCCGTAGACGTTCTCCGGCTGGGAACTGCGGATCAGCAGCCACTGCCGCATCTGACGCGGTTGTTGTGCCATCGTCACACCATCTCTTTCCTGTTGGCCAGGACCTTTTCGATCGCGGCGGCGATATCGTCCATGTCCTGCTCGTCGCCGAGAAACAGGTTTTGTGCCAGCCAGATCGCTTCGCTGCGGCAGGCCCGCTCGGCCACCGGGCAGCGGGAGGCGAACGCTGCATAGTCGATGTCCTCGTGGTATGCGGTGCCCAACGGGAAGGCGCCGTTGATGAAGCGTTTTTCGAGGAACATCGGGTTGCGGTAGAGCGGGAAGGCGTAGCCGCCGAACGCGGGCACGCCTTCGGCGGTCAGGGCCTCGATGAACCGCGCTCGTGGCAGGCCGATTCGCGGCTCGTCGTAGCGGAACATGTAGATGTGGTAGCCGTGTCGCGTAGCCCGCTCGTCCCGGACCAGCGGGCGGATGCCGTCGAGCTGCGCCAGGCGGCTTGACAGATGTCGGGCCATTCGCTGGCGGTGCTCGATTTGCTGGTCGAGCCGCTGCATCTGGACCCGCAGGATGGCGGCTTGAAACTCGGTCATGCGGTAATTCCAGCCGAGGCGGTGGAATTCGTACCACGGCCGGCCGATCCTGCGTCCGGCCCACATCAGGGAGTCGCATTCGGCAGCGAGCTTTTGATCGTTGGTGCAGAGGATGCCGCCTTCGCCGGCGGTCATGTTCTTGGTGGCCTGGAAGCTGAAGGAACCGAACAGGCCCATCGATCCGGCTTGGCGGTCGCGCCATCGGCAGCCGTGGGCGTGGGCGGCGTCCTCGATCACCGGCAGGTTGTGCCGCCGGCCGATCTCGAGGATCGCGTCCATGTCGGCGACCTGGCCGCCGAAGTGGACGACCATGATCGCCCGCGTACGGTCGGTGATGGCCTCCTCGATCCGCGCGGGATCGAGGTTGTAGGTGTCCGGATCGATGTCGGCGAAGATCGGCACGAGGTTGTTCTGGAGCACGCAGGTGGCGCTGGCCACGTAGGTGTAGGGCGGGACGATAACTTCGTCGCCGATGGCCAGGCTCATGGCGCGGATGCCCATTTCGAGGGTGGCGGTGCCGTTGGCGGCGGCGATGCCGTAGCGGCAGCCGTGGGCGTGGGTGAATTCCTCCTGGAACTGGGCGACCTGGCTGCGTTCGCCGGATTCGGGTTCGGCCATTTCGACGCCCTGACCGAAGGCAAACCGCCACCAGTTGCCGCTGCGCAGGACCCCGAGGACGGCCTGTTCCTCGCGTTGGTCCCAGACCGGCCACGAAGGGAACGGCTGCTTGCGGATGGCTTCGCCGCCGAGGATCGCCAGCTTGCTCATCGTCTATTCCTCCACCTTGACGACCCGTCGCTCGCGGACGGCTTGGTAAATTGCGTTGACCACATTGACCGAGTGCCGGCCGTCAGCCAGCGTGATCGGCGGCTGGCGGTCCTCGGCGATACAGCGGCTGAACTCATCGATCATCTGTCCGTAGAGGCCGATGCCCTCGATGCGGTATTCCTGCCGCGTGGGCTCAACGTTGCGGACCTGGTCGGCGGCGTAGCCGATTTCCCGTTCCTGAAGGATGCTGAACATGCGGCCGGTGGGATCCTGGCCGATCGTTCCCTGGCCGATGATCGCGCCGCGGGTGCCGTGGAGTTCGAGGCTGTTCTGGGCGGCGGCGTCGGGCAGGTTGAAGTAGTTGTCGAAGATCGCGTGGGCTCCGTTGCTGAGGCGTCCGACGATGGTCGAGGCGTCCTCGATGTGGGTGCGGTAGTCGTGGGTCATGCGGTCCTGGAAGCCGGCGACTTCGACGATTTTGGCGTCCATGATCCACTCGATGATATCAAGGCAGTGGGTGCCCATGTCGATCAAGGCGCCGCCGTGGCTGATGGCGGCGTCCTGTCGCCAGGCGTTGGCGATGGGCGGATACCAGCAGGTCAGTTGGGCGCGGCCCATCACAAGTTGTCCCAGCGCGCCGGATTGCACAAGCTCTCTTGCCTTGCGGTGGTAGACGTTATTGCGCATGCAGAATCCGAGCATGAACTTGACGCCGGCTTGGGCGATGGCTTGTTCCATGCGGTCAACCTCGGCGGCGGCGACGGCGATCGGTTTTTCGCAGAGGATGTGCTTGCCCGCCTCGGCGACCATGACCGTCTGTCGGCAGTGGGCGTTCTGCGGCGTGGCAATGTAGACCGCGTCGAGGTCGCGGGCCAGCAGTTCGCTTTCGGTGGTGCAGAAGTGCGGCACGTCGAAACGTTTGGCCACGTCGGCGGCGCGGTCTGGATCTAGGTCCATCACCGAGACCAACTCGGCGTTGGAGACCATCGAGCGGAATTCCGGGATGGTTCGACGGGCGGCGATTCCGCCGCAGCCGATCACGCCCCACCGGATTTTGCTCGCCATGCGGCGTCTCCTTCTACAGGTATTCCGGGATCTTGAGTTGCGGGATCTGGAAGACGCCGTCGAGGACGAGGGCGGCCGCCCCCATCGCTCCGGCCTCTTCACCCATGGCTGAGACCTCGACCCGCAGGCGGCGGGTGGCGACGGCGAGGGCCTGGCGCTGGAGCATTCGTCGGACCGGCTCGACCATCAGGTCGGCCACGCGGGCGAGCCTGGCGTCGAAGACCACCATTTCGGGGTTCAGGAGGTTGACCGCATTGGCCACGGCGATGCCGAGATAGCGGGCAGCGTCGTCGAGAATCGAGAGGGCCAGCTTGTCGCCGCGTTCAGCCGCCTCGAAGACGTGCTCGGCGCGGATGGCGTCGGCGTTTCCGCCGGCCAGTTCGAGCACCAGCGAGTTGGCCCCTTCACGAACGGCGCGGGTGGTTTGCGAGGCGATGGCGGGCATGGAGGCGACGGCTTCGAGGCACCCGCGGCTGCCGCAGTTGCAGATCGGGCCGTTTTCGGTCACCAGCATGTGGCCCATTTCGCCCGCGCTCTCGCTGGCTCCGCGGTGAAGCTCGCCCCCCACCACGATTCCGCAGCCGATGCCGGGACCGAAGTCAATGAACATCAGGCTCTGGACGTCGCGACCGAGGCCGTAGCGGTTTTCGTAGAGGGCTTTGGCCCGCGTGTTTTCCTCGAGGGCGATCGGGCAGGCGAATCGCTCGTGCAGTATCCGCCGCAGCGGCACGTCGCGCCAATCGAGGATAGTCGATGAGAAGATCGAGACGCCCTGTTTGCTGTCGATCAGGCCCGGGTCGGCGACGCCGATGCCCAGGATGTTCTCCTGCCCGCCGACGTGGCAGACGATTTCCTCGATGGAGTCGACCATAGCGGCCAGGATGGCCTGCCGGTCCGGCGTCTGGCGGAAATCGCGGCGGACCTGGCCGACGGCACGGGCTTCGAGATCGGCTCCGACCGCGATGAGGTGGTCGGCGTCGAACTCCACGCCGATCACGTGGCCGCGGCTGGGGTTCAGGCGCAGGAGCACCTGCTTGCGTCCGCGTCCGGCCTCCTGGGTGCCGGCTTGGCAAACCATCCCGCCAGCTTCGAGTTCGCGAACCAGTTCGGTAATGCTGGCCAGGCGGATTCCGGTCAGTTCGCGGATCTGCGTCCGCGAGACCGGCCCCCGCTTGCGGATGGTGTTCAGGACCACCGCGCGGTTGTATTCGGTCCGCAGATGGTTCTCACCCCGCTCGTCTGTTGCCGTTACCGTTTTTTGCGTCATCGTAAATATTGGTCATTATCAACGCGGTACTGTAGCCGCCGGTTGTATGGGCGACAGTAACGTTTATGCGCATTTTCGTCAATAGTTTTCTCTTTTACAGGCCATTGACACCGAGCAACACAGCCGTGCCATTATTTACGATATTGGTACTGTAAGGCCATATCTTCCAGCCCGACGAAGACACTACTGATAGTTCATAATGCAATTATTATGGAACTATAGTGTTGCATTATGCATTTTAAGACCAACCAACTTATCGCCATTAACTCCATAACAGTTGATTCAGCAGTTATTTATCATGCACCACGTGTGTTGGCACGGGATTTGAGAATCCACACGGACAAGGCACCTGATGATGCCTGTGA
>JAAYCJ010000248.1 GCA_012729815.1 Phycisphaerae bacterium
ACGCCTCCAGCTTGATCGTCATGATCCGGCACGGCAGGTAGTCGAACGCCACCACGCCGTTTTCGATCGTCAGTTCCTGGAGGCTGTTCTCTTCCATGTCGCACAGGCTCGCCCGACGCACCGCGAACGGCAGATCGAAGCTCAGCCGCCCGCGCCCGCGAACGTTCGCCGACTCGTAGAACCGCACCACTGCGGCTTGGCTGTCCTCAGCGCCCTTGAACACCTCCAGCACCAGGTTCTCCGGCTCCAGCCGTAGGAAGCTCTTCTCCGCCGGCGCGGTCCTGCCGCAGGCCGCCACGATCGGCGAGATGTTCAGCTCGCGCGCGTATCGCACCGTTTTGGCCTGGTTCCATCGCCCGGCGTGCGGGTACAGGGCGTAGGTGAATTCATGGAAGCCGCGGTCCGCCTGCGGGTCCGGATTGATTGGCGCCCGCAGCAGCGTCAACCGCATCGTGTTGCCGATCGCGTCGCAGCCGAACTTGCTGTCGTTCAGCACGCTCACCCCGTAATCGCCCTCGGACATATCCATCCACTTGTGGCACGGCACCTCGAACTTGGCGATGTCCCACGAGGTGTTCCGGTGCGTCGGCCGATGGATGTGGCCGTACTGGATCTCGAAGCACGCCTGCGTCTGGTTCACCGTCGCCGGAAACGCCGCCTTCAGCAGCGTCTCGTGCTCGCGCCAGTCCACCCACGTCTTGAAATACACCACCGGGCAGTCGCGGTCGAGGTAGATCTCCTGCCGCACCCGGCTGTTCATCGCCTTCCACTCGACCGTGTAGCCGGCCCGCAGCGGCCCGCCGAACGGCCGGATCTCAGCCAGCTCGATCCGCCCCTTGTAAGGCTTTTCGACGAAGATCCGATCGATCTCCCAGCCGCTGTGCTCCTTGACGAACGGCTTGTCCTCGAAAAGCTGCAACTCGTTGCCCGGTCCGGCCAGGACCTCGCGGCCCGTCGTCTTGTCCACTACCGAATCGAGGTAACCGGTGACCCGGTTGATCGCTACCCGCAGGCAATCGTTCTCGATGGTGCAATTGCCGACCTCAACCGCCCGTTCGACCGCGCCCGTGTCACAGCCCTTGACGATCTGGAGCGTCCGGTATCCCACCGGCGGCAGTTCGCCCGCGTCCACCACGGCCGTCCGGTCGTTGAGCCGCTGGAGCGGCAGCGCCGCCCCGTCCGCGCCGGCCAGTGCCTTGCCTTCGGGCAACTCGACCTCGACCAGGCCCGACCGGCTATGCCCAAGGCTGTTGAACACCGCGAGCCGGTCGCCGCCTTCGCCCAGCAACTTGCCGACCGCCTTGCGCTCCAGCTCGGCTGCCCCGTCCAACGCCTCGTGGTAGATCCGCACCGCGTCCTCGAACACGTCGTGGGCCGACGAACCCGCCATCACGTCGTGGAACTGGTTCAGCAGCACCTTCTGCCACAGCAACCGGAACTCCTGGGCAGGGTAATCGCCCGCGTCCGCCAGCAGTGCCATCGTCTCGGCCCGGCACAGGGCGAACTCCGCCCGGCGGTTGAGCTTCTTGAGCTCCGCGTGCGTGGTCAGCGTGCCGCGATGGAACTCCAGGAACAGCTCGTCCCTCCACTGCGGCAACTGCGACTTGCATATCTCGTACTGCTCATGCAGGAACTCGCCCACCCGCTGCCAGCGGCCGTCGATCCGTCCGCCGAGTTTGTCCAGCGCCCGCATCCACTCGATCATCTCGAAGGTCACGCCGCCTCCGCCGTCGCCCCAGCCGAGCGCGTTGAGCAGCGCCCGCCGCGGCTCCTTGGGAAATCGCCGCTGCCAGCCCAGGTGAATGTCTACCGGGTCCGGCACGCCGTTGTATGTCGCGATCGCCGCGTCCGCCATCCACGGCACCGTCATGAAATACGTCGGAATCGTCGTCCCGTCCGGCCCCGTCCACTCAAAGAAGCTGTACGGAAACCGGTTGTACCGATTCCACGAGATCTTGGTCGTCACGAAAAAGTCGATGTTGCAGCCACGGGCGATCTGCGGCAGCGTCCACGGAAATCCAAACGTGTCCACCAGCCACAGCACCCGGCTCTCGACGCCCAACTCCTCGCGGAAAAACCGCCGCCCGTAGACGAGCTGACGCACCAGCGCCTCGCCCGACGGCACGTTGCAGTCCGGCTCGACCCACATCGCCCCGTCCGCGTCCCACTGGCCCTTGCCCACCGCCTCCCGAATCCGTTCCAGAAGCTGTGGAGCGTCCTCCTTCACGAATTGATACAACTGCGGCTGGCCCTGCTGGAAGACGTACTCCGGATAGCGGTCGATCAGCCCCAAAGCCGTCGTGAACGTCTGGGCCGACTTCTCCCGCGAGACCGCGTACGGCCAGGTCCAGGCGGTATCGATGTGCGCGTGGCCCACGCCCACCAGCGTCACCAGGTCCGGCGTATCCTGCGAGAGCTTCTTGAGGCCCTTTTCCAGATGCTCCAGCCCGCGCGCCAGCGTCGCCCGCGCCGACGCTGCGCCGGTTGAAAAGTCGATCCTCGCCAGCGACGCCTTCAGCAACTCCGCCAGCTCCTGATGCGTCCCGCTGCCCGCCTCCAGCGTCCGCAGCAGCCGACGCACCGCCATCCCCGTATAGAACAGCTTCGCCGCCGTCGGATCGAACCACACCAGCTCGAACGCCTCCAGCAGCCGCGGCCGGGCCTTGCCGATCGGGCCGTGGTCGCGGCCGGCGTAGAACTTCAACAGAAACTCCGCCTCCTTCCTCGCGGCGAACTCTTTCGGCAAAATCGAGATCTCATGACCGCCGAACAGGTGCGGCATTTTCGGCGTGAAACTCTCGTACTCCCTGCCGTCCAGGTACAGAATCGCCCCATGCCCCACACCGGTCTGGAACCCCACGTCCAGTCGCAGACCCAATACCCGCCCGTCCGTCGCCGCCGGCAACGCGGCCTTTCGCCGAATCCACCAGCACTCATCGTGCGTCCCGAACTCAAAAAACCGTCCCGCCTCCTGCCAGGCAAGGGCGTCGAAGTCCTCGCTGTGGATGTATCTGGCCAACGCCGTCCGCGCCACCTCCACCGGAAGCAGGTCGCGGCAGCTCTCGGCGATCAGCGCCCGCACATCGTCCAGCCGGGAATCCGAATACTCCACCAGTTCCGTCTGCAAGCGATCAGTCATCGATCAACTCCTGGGTTCAGAAGAAAAACACACCGTCCGTTCGGGGGGTCTGCGCACACCATACCGCCGGCGCCGACCGGTAGCCATCTTTTTCCATTCGCAGCCGTCAGACGCCGCTTACGCCTCGGTCTCCAGCTCCGGCAGCTCAATATAGTTCACGCCATCCATGAAGGGAAGCTCGGACATCTCCCGCAGGATTGCCTGGCTCGGCTCCTGGTCCAGCGCCAGCACCAGCACCGCCTTCTGCGTCTGCGTCTTGCGGCCGAAGGTCAGCGAGCCGATGTTGATCTTGTGCTGACCGAACAGGTTGCCCACCCCGCCGATCACGCCGGGCTTGTCGTCGTTGAACGAGATGATCATCCGGCCCGCCGGCACCATCTCCATCCGGTAGTCGTCGATCGCCACGATCCGCGGCAGCGATCGGCTGAACACCGTCCCCGTCACGCTGTGCTGCTCCTTGTCCGTCTCGAGCGTCGCCTCGATCAGGGTGGCGAAATCGCCCGCCGCGTGACTCTTGATCTCCTCCACCTCGATCCCGCGCTCCTTGATGAAAAGCCGGGCGTTGACCGCGTTGACCGGCTCATCCGATTGACCCTGCAGCAGACCCACCAGCAGGCTCACCGTCACCGCGCCCGCCTCCAGTTCCGCCATCTCGCCCGAGTAGACCACCTTCAGCTTCCGCGTCCGGCCCTGCGTGACCGAGCCGAGGATCTTGCCCATCCGCTGGGCCAGCGACGCGTACGGACGAAGCACCTTGGCCAGCGACGCGTCAAAACCGGGCGCGTTGACCGCGTTGATCACCTCGCCCGTCTTGAGCACCTTGAGCACCTGCTTGGCCGCGTCAATCGCCACCACCACCTGCGCCTCCTTCGTCGAGGCGCCCAGGTGCGGCGTGCACACCACATTCTCCAGCTCCACCAGTCTGCGGTCCTTCGGCGGCTCTTCCGAATACACGTCCAGCGCCGCCGCCGAGATCGTCCCCGCCGTCAGCGCCTGGTACAGCGCCTCCTCGTCGATGATCCCGCCACGGGCGCAGTTAATCACCGCTGCGCTCTTCTTCATCAAGCCCAACTGCTCCGCCCCGACGATCCCCTTGGTCTGCTCGGTCAGCGGCGTGTGTACCGTCAGATAGTCGCACTGCTTGCACAACGCGTTGACGTCCTCCACCAGTTCGACCCGGCCCTTGAAGCTCGACTCCGTCGGCGAGAAGTACGGATCGAACCCGACCACCCGCATCCCCAGACCCAGCGCCCGCTCAGCCACCGCACGGCCAACCCGGCCCAGGCCCACCACGCCCAGCGTCTTGCCCTCGAGCTGGCGGCCCATAAACTTGTTCCGCTCCCACTCGCCCTTCTTCAACGAATCGCACGCTTTGTACAAATGCCGGGCCAGCCCGAACATCAGCGTGATCGTCTGCTCAGCCGTCGAGATCGTATTCCCGTCCGGCGTGTTCATCACCACGACCCCCTTGCGCGTCGCCGTCGGCACGTCCACGTTGTCCACCCCGACTCCCGCCCGCGCGATCGCCTTGAGACGCCCGGAATGCTCCAGCACCTCCGCCGTCACCTTCGCCCCGCTACGGATGATCAGCCCGTCATACTCGCCCACCACCTTCGCCAGCTCATCCGGCTTCAGGCCCACCTTCACGTCCACCGTCACGTCCTTCTCAGCCTGCAGAATATCCAATCCTTCCTGAGCCAGCTTGTCCGCCACCAGAATTCGGAACATGGTAATACCTTTCCTTCTCGAAAAACCACCGAGATGATCGTTTTGACCTGCGCCGTCGGCCTCCATTATACAAATCCCACCTCTCAACGCCCGCGGTCAGCTTGCGGCAAACCCGCCGGCCTCAGCCGCCCGGCCAACCCGTGCCCGCCGCCTTTTCCCTTTCCCATCCCGCCCCGTTTCTGTAGATTGACGGGCAACGCCATGCCCAGAATCATCGCCATTGACTATGGAACCAAACGCATCGGTCTGGCCGTCGGTGATGCCGCGCTGCGGATCGCCATGCCCTGGGACGTCCTGGACGCCCGCAACGACCCAGCCGCCGACGCTCAGACCGTCTGGGACCACCTCCGCCGCTCCGGTGATCCGGTCGAGACCCTCGTCGTCGGCCTGCCCCTCAACATGGACGGCACCGAAGGCCCGCAGGCCCAGCTCGTCCGGACCTTCGGCCAGGCCCTGGCCGAGCTCTCCAGCCGCCCCGTCGAATATGTCGATGAACGCCTCAGCAGCTTCCACGCCGAACAGAAATTCCGCCCGCCCGGCAAATCCCGCAACCAAAAATCCCGCAAACCCAACCGTCCCCTCGACGCCGTAGCCGCCGCCGTCATCCTCGACGCCTACTTCCGCCAGGAATGAGGCTCCCCATTTGCCTCAACCATTCCTGGACCTCCACGCATCGCCCCGTTATGATAGACCGCTTCGACAGGAGCCGACGCAGTGGCCCAAGAGCTGTTTGAACGCGAGCCTCGCAACCCGATCATCACGATCGCCGATCTGCCCTATCCGGCCAACGCCGTGTTCAATCCCGGCGTGGTTGAGATGGCCGGGCGGGTGGTGCTGCTGCTGCGGGTCGAGGACCGCCAGGGCCGTTCGCACCTGACCGTCGCCCGCAGCGAGAACGGTGTGGACAACTGGAAAATCGACCCTCAGCCGCTGATCGCTCCCGATCCCGACTCGCCGCTCTACCCTTACGAATCCTTCGGCTGCGAAGACCCCCGGATCACCTGGCTGCCCGAGCTGGGCGTCTACGCCATCTGCTACACAGCCTATTCGCCCTTCGGACCCGGCGTGGCCGTGGCCACCACCAAGGACTTCGTCAGCGTCTGCAGGATGGGCCTGATTCTCCAGCCGAACAACAAGGACGCCGCCATGTTTCCCCGCCGGTTCAATGACCGATGGGTCATGCTCCATCGCCCGGTCTCCGGCGCCATCGAGCACATCTGGCTCACGTCGTCGCCCGACCTCGTTCACTGGGGCGCGCCCACGCACCTGGTGCCCGAGCGCGGCGGACCATGGTGGGACGGGGCCAGGGTAGGGGCCGGCGCTCCGCCCATCGAGACGCCCGACGGCTGGTTCCTGATCTACCACGGCGTCAAGACAACCGCCTCCGGCGCGCTCTACCGCCTGGGCATGGCCCTGGCGGACCGGGATGATCCGTCTCGGCTCCTGGCTCGGTACAACTCATGGATTCTCAGCCCGATTGAGTCCTATGAACGCCTCGGAGACGTTCCCAATGTGGTTTATACCTGCGGGGCTATTGTCAGGGGTGACCATGTCTGGTTATACTACGGTGGGGCTGATACCTGCGTGTGTCTGGCGCGGGCAAGGCTCGATCATCTGCTTGAGCAGATCCGGGCCAACCCGGCTCCACAAGGACCCGGTTCCGCGCAGCAGCCCTGACGGAATACAATAAAAAACAAGGACTTACAACCGTAACTCGCCTGTACGGAGATGCCGAATGGCCCGAAGAGAAGTCAAGATTCTCAAGTACACCAAACTCGGTCTGGTCGCGTCGATCCTGGCTGTTCTGGCCGCCCTGGGCACCTTGGTTGTCATCCTCCACGAATGGGACTCCGCTGAAAAGGTCATCGACGCGGGCAGGATCACCAAGCCGATCATCCTGCTCGGCGCTTTCGCAGCGATCATCTTGGGATTTCCCGGTTTTCTGCTCAGCTTGGAAGGGGCCGCCGGCCTCCAGGGCAAGTGGCGGAAACTCGGATGGATCGGCTTCTGGCTCGGGGCGTTCGGAGCCATGGCGGGGTTGGTCCTCGGGTTGTGGTACTACTTCTGGAGGTTCTAGGACACCCTTGGCCCATTCCATGAACGCTACCCTTTTTGTCACCTGCCTGGCTGATACGTTCTATCCCGAGGCGGCGGTCGCCACGCTCCGCGTCCTGCGGCGGCTTGGCTACCACGTCCGCTGCCCCGACGGCCAGACCTGCTGCGGCCAGCCGATGTTCAACGCCGGCCACTTCGACCAGTCCCGCACCGCCGCCCGCCACTTCGTCGACGTCTTCCGCGACGCCCAAGGCCCGATCATCGGACCTTCCAGCTCGTGCGTCGCCATGGTCCGACAGCACTACGATCGCCTCTTCGCGGACGATCCCGCCTACCGCCAGGCGGCTGCCGAACTGGCCAAGCGCACCTTCGAGTTCTCCGAGTTTCTGGTCAAGCACGTCCGCCTGGACCCAGCTGCGATGGGAGCCAGGTTCAACGACTCGGTGACCTACCACTACAGTTGCCATTTCCGCCCGCTGGGCATCGTCGACGAGCCCATCTCGCTGATCCAACGCATTCCCGGCATCGACTATCGGCCGCTGGAGCGGCTGACCCAATGCTGCGGTTTCGGCGGCACGTTCTCCGTGAACTTCCCGCACGTCAGCGAAGGCATGGTCCGCGATAAGGTCGATTGCATCCGCCGCACCGGGGCCAACTGGCTGATCTTCTCCGACGCCGGCTGCGCCATGAACATCACCGGCTACGCCAACCGCACCGGCCAGCCGATCCAGGCCATGCACCTGGCCCAACTCATCGATCAATCACTGGGAACCTGACGTGGCGCCGAAATCCGACTTCTACAGCAATACCGTCGAAGCCACCCGCAAAGAGGGGCTGGCCCAGAAACTCTACAACGCCACCTACCGCCAGCACAGCGGCCGAGAGGCCATCACTCCCGAACTGGGCGACATCAATTCCTTTCGCGACCAGCTCGCCGAGGTCCGCACCCACGCCGTCCGAAACCTCGACCGCTGCCTGGCCGCCCTCGCCGACAACCTCATGGCCCGCGGCGTCCAGGTCCACTGGGCCAAGGACGCCGAAGAGGCCCGGCAGATCGTCCTGCACGTCGCCCGCGTCAACCGCGTCTCCTCCATCGTCAAGAGCAAGTCCATGGCCACCGAGGAGATCGAACTGAACCCAGCCCTCCAGGCCGACGGCCTCGAGGTCACCGAGACCGATCTGGGCGAGTACATCATCCAGCTCGCCGGCCAGAGGCCCGGACACATCGTCGCCCCCGCCTGCCACCTGAGCACTCAGGACATTGCCGACATCTTCCGCGAGAAAATCGGCTACGACGGACCGGTCGAGCCGACCGCCCTGACCATGGCCGCCCGCGCCGTCCTCCGCGAAAAATTCCGCCGCGCCGAAATGGGCGTCAGCGGAGTCAACTTCGCCGTCGCCGATCCGGGACTGCTCGCCGTCTGCACCAACGAGGGCAACGCCCGCTACGCCACCAGCCGCCGCATCCACCTGGCCGTGATGGGCATGGAACGAATCGTGGCCGACCTCGCCGGCGGCGCCCTGGTCATGAAAATGCTCGCCAAGTACAGCACCGGCCAACGCATCACCCAGTACACCAACCTGATCGCCGGGCCCTGCCCGTCCGACGGCGCCCAACAGGTACACCTGGTGATCCTCGACAACGGCCGAAGCCGTATCCTCGCCTCCAGGTACTGGCGGATCCTCACCTGCATCCGTTGCGGGGCCTGCGTCAACGCCTGTCCCGTCTTTCGGCACGTCGGCGGCCAGAGCTACCCCGGCTGTTACAGCGGTCCGGTCGGCACCATCCTGCTCTCGCAGTTCCTCGGCCTCCGCAAGACCGCTGATCTGGCCAAGGCGTGCAGCCTGTGCAACTACTGCGCCGAAGCCTGCCCGACCAAAATGCCGCTGCCCGAGTACATCCTCAGCCTGCGCGACGAAGCCGCCCGCGAAGGACTCGCTCGAACCGGCGAAGCCACCGCCATGAGCGTCTGGGCCGACGTCCTCCGGCGGCCGCGAATCTACCGCCTTGGACAAAAAATGATGCGGTGGGTTCTTAGGCCCCTCAGCCGAAACGGATGGCTCTCCTGGATGCCCGGACCGCCGGGCAACTGGACCCGCGTCAAGGACCTGCCGCTGCCCGCGACCCGCAGCTTTATCCGCCGATGGCGGTCCGGCGAATTCAATCATCCGGAGAACGCCGATGGCCGGTAGAATCCTTGCCAGCATACGCGATGCCCTGCGCTCCGGACCGGTCGCCGCCGAAGTCCAGCCGCAGGCGACGAAGCTCGATGGCCGGCTCGTCCCAGCCGATGCCGATCGCAACCGCCTCGTGGCGACCTTTGCCCAGCGGGCCGAAACCTCCGCCGCCACCGTTCACGTCCTCGACGACGCCGCGAAACTGCCCGAGACCCTCAGCCGGATCATCCCCGCCAACGCCCGCATCACCCTCTGCCATTCTGAAAAAATCGACCCTCGCCTCGGACGAAGCATCGTCTCGGTGCTCGAACCCGTCGGCCGCGTCTTTCTCGCCGCCGATCTCGACGACGAAGGCCTGTTCCGGTCCACCGTCACCGTCGGACCCGTCGACTTCGCCGTCGCCGAAACCGGCTCGATCGCCCTCGCCGCTGACCCGCAGCGACAGCGCCTCGCCTCGCTCGTGCCGAATATCCACGTCGCGGTCCTCTGGGCCGATCAGATCGTTCCCGACCTGATGGACCTCGACGCGTGCTTTCGAAAAGCCTACGGCCAGACCCTGCCCGGCGCCGTCACCCTCATCACCGGACCCAGCAAGACCGCCGACATCGAAATGAACCTCGTCGTCGGCGTTCACGGCCCCGCCCAACTCCATCTGGTCGTCCTGCCGTAACCGATCCAGGGCCGCCGGCTACAACACAAATCGCTCCAGCGCCTCAGCCACGCCGTCGTCGTCGTTGCCGGAGGTGATGTAATCCGCTGCCCGCTTCACGTCGTCCGAAGCCGACGCCATCGCGATCCCCATTCCCGCCAATTCCAGCATGTCCGTATCGTTCGCCGCGTCGCCGATCGCGATCGTCTTCTGCGGCGAAATCCCGTACCGGTCGCATACCCGCTTCAGCGCCGTCCCCTTCGAGACCCCCGCCGACATGATCTGCAGCAGATTCGACTCGCTCTGGGTCATCGCCAGACGCCGTCCGAACCGCTGGCCGATCTTGCGGCGGACCTCGCTCATCTTCGCCGCCGGGCCCAGCAGCAGGACCTTGGTCACCGGCTGGATCAGCCACGTGTCGATCGGACCCAGCACGTCCGGCTGGAACTGCTTCGAGACCTCCGTCTGGTATGCCGGGTTCACCCGGTCGGTGTACCACTGATCCAGCACCTCGATCGACACCAGCGTCTCGCGGTAAATCTGCCGCGCCAGGTCGATCACCTCGCGGGCCAGAAACTTCTCGATCGGCCGATGGAACAGCACCTGCTTGCTCGGCGGGTCGTAGATCAACGCCCCGTTATAGCAGATCACGCACGTGTCCAGCCCCAGCAGCTTGTACGTCTCCGCCACCGAGCGAGGAGGCCTCGCCGAGGCCAGCACGACCCGCACGCCCTGCTGGCGCACCGCCCGCACCACCCGCTGCGTCCGCGCCGTCACGACCTTGCCCGAGGTCAGCAACGTGCCGTCCAGATCGATCGCCACCAGTTCAACCATGGAAAATTCCCGTCATTGCGGATCTCCGCCGTCCGTACCGCTGCGCCCTTGCCCGCCGCTCACCGCGCTCCGCGCAGCCGCCGCCACAACCGCGCCCACCAGCTTCCTCCGCCGCTGGATTGGTCCGGCGATCCGTCCAGATGAGACCGCATCACCCGCAGGCTCGGAAGCTTCTGCCGCATCTGGTGAAGCCGGTCGCGAGCGAACTGCTCCGGATGCTCCCGAAATCGCCGCCGCGACGGCTCGCTAAAAAACGCCTCCTCGCCGGGAAGCTCGCTGTCGTTCGGATAGAACTTCAACGCCTCCTCGAGGCAAAGCGTCGCCTCGTACCCGAGCCGCTGCGCCTCCTTGCGCGACGACTGCTCTGCCGTTGCGCTGATGATCGCGTGGAACAGCGACAGCCACTGCCCGACGTCCAGCAACTCCGACGCCCGCTCGCTCGGATTCACCACCGGCAGCCCGTCGTCCCGCCTTTCATCCGGAACCAGCAGCTTGCTCCGGTCGAACATCAGCCGCTTGCCCGTTCCGCACGTCCGGCACCGGGCGTACCAGATGTCCGCCTGCCCGTCCGGCGTTTGTTCGGTGCTGGCGAAGTCGAACGGCCCGCCCTCGCACCGCTCGCACGGCAGCACCATCAGGTAGAACTGCCGTTCGCTGATGCTTCGAGCGGGCAACCAGTTGTCTCGGTTGGTCTGGGTCATCGGCCTGTCGCTGTTAATCATGGACGTTCGGACGTTTCACCGGCGAAACGACGTTTCAGATCGGCATCGCTCATCCCCCGTGCCTTCGCCTGCCCTTCCCGTCGGTCCGGTAATAGCCTTGCCACGCCTCCATACGGCGGCTATTATCGGACCCGATCCATCTTCCACTTTGGCACCACAATTGCTCCGTGGTTCCTACGGCAATTATATTCAACCGCCCTGCGGAGGTGGAAGAATGAAACGGCAACGCCATAAACACGAATGGATTCCTCCCGCCGGAACGCCGCCGGCAGCCCTCGCCGCTGCGCCTCGCAGCGGCCGGCGACCGGCCCGCCTCCTGGCCGCTGCCCTGTTGGCGGTCCTGCCGCTGTTCCTCGGCTGCGCCGCATGTTGCGGCCGCAACGACCACGAATCGCTGCTCAACGAGCTGTACGTAAGCCCCGGCTTGGTCTTGAGTTCTTCGCCCGCTCCGAGGGTGGATCCGGAAATGTTCACCTATCGTTCGCTCTGGCCCGCCACCGAAGGCTATCTCGATGTCGGCGAAACGGTCTTCTATCGCGTTCGCTGGAGAGATCGCCAGAGCATCACCCCCGGGGTCCGAGACTACTCCTACCGGATTTTCGACAGCTATCGGGTGGGAACTCAGTTCCGCTAAAACCTGTCGCCACCGCTACTTGCAGTAGCTTTAAGGCGTGGCCGTCAAGTCGTCCGGCCGCTGTGTGCCTCGCCGCCAGCCGCTCTCCGCCCCGACGCCTACTGGCCGGATGACCCTTGACCGCTCGGGCTCATCTCCAGTTGCTCCGAGCCGCCTTCCTCCGCGCTGGCCCGCAGAAGCTTCTCCTTCATCAGACGGCCCACCTTGAACTTCACCGACCGCTTCGGCGGAACGTGAACGCGCTCCAGCGTCTTGGGGTTCTGAGCCACCCGTTCGGCCCGAAGCTTGGACTCGAACACGCCGAAGTCACGGAATTCCAAGCGGTTACCCTTGGCCAGCTCTTCGATGATCATGTCCAGAAACTTCTGAACCACGCGCTTGACCTGCACGCCCTTGATTTGGGCTCGGGGACGCGTGCGGTTCAGTTCGTCGGTGATCCGATCGATCAGTTCCTTCTTCGTCACGGTGGCCATGGTCCTAACCCCTTTTCAGCAAATAGCTAATAAAACGATAAAGACAGATACCTTACCGACAGGCCGCAAACGGGTCAAGGGCTCGTATCGACTAATTCCCTCTTTGGCGTAAGCCGCTGATAGGCCAGAAGACTTGTTCAGGCTGAGCCCTGACGTCGCCTCCTATCCTAATGAAGAAAAACGCGGCGATCAAGTAAAAAATTTCTGTAAATTTTGTAGGCGCAGGTTGTTGGAAGGATGCACAGAAAATCGGACGTGCAAAAAAGAGGGGTCAGTTGGTCAGAAAACTGTCGTCCGGACGGCTCGGTACTTCGTTCCCGTGGTAGCGGTCAAGCTGCCCCGCCTGCCAGATGTTGTCCTCCTGCGGGCCTACCAGCGGGGCGGTCTTCCACAGCGCCGACCCGTCCAGAAACAGCACGTTCTGGCCTTCCGTGGTCAAAGTCCGATGGTTCGGCGACTGGCTCTGCGGCGAAAGCACCGGCTGGAGCCCCTCATTCGAAAGCAGGGGGGTCTGATCCGCCATCACCGCCATGTGCGCCGGGTGCGCCCACCGCTGGCGACGCTGCTCCTCAGAGAACTTATGGTCGCCGTAAAGGTTTTGGAAACTGTAGGTTACGGGAATCGAGTCCGGAAAATCAGACAGCTCGTCGAGGTCCTGCGGGGTCAGGGTCAGCCGCACCTTGGCCGCTGGACAGGCCAGCAGCTTCGGGTCCACGTACTTCATCTTCACCAGCAGGAACAGGTGCTGGCGACGAGGCTTTTTCTTATCGAAATCGTACCACGAGTCGCCCTCGGCCAGTCGGATCTGCGGAAGCTGGCCCGGGTGGTCGATCTGATAGTTGGCCAGGCCCGTCCCCATTCCCGCCAACTGGCTGCCGCACAAGGCCTTATACTGCTGCTGGCGGGCGTGGTTGGCCGTCACCGCCCAGGTCGAAAGGATAATGAGAATGGCCGCCGCCGCCGCTGAAAACTCCCGAAGCACCCACGGCAGCGTCAAACGGCTCCGTTTCTCCTTCGCTGGCAACTCGGCCTCCTGCTGCCGGCGGATCAGCCCGCTCATTCGGCTCGACGAGAGAATCCGGCCTCGCAAATCCTTGGGAACCTCGACGTGGTAGTCGTTGAGGGTGTGCAGCGGGTCGGACAACTCCTGGTAACGGGCGCGAAGCTCAGCGTCCTCGCTCAGGCGGCGGGCGAACTGCTTGTGCTCCTGCTCGGGCAGAAGGCCCAAGCAGTATTCGATCATCTGCAGTTCCAACGAATTGTCGTCACTCGGCTGATTGTCGCTCATTGTGCTTCGCTTTCCACAGACGCCCGAACGCGTTGACCGCCTTGTGCAGCCTTGACTTAACCGTTCCCAGCGGTATGCCTAACGCCTCTGCGATCTCCTTGTACTGCATGTCCTCGTAATACGCCAAAAGCAGCACTTCCCGCAGATTCTCCGGCAGCGTCATCACCGCCGTCTTGACGCTCTCGGCCCGTTCCCGTTCCATCAACTCGATTTCGGGAACCTCCTGGTCCGAGGGGATGATGTCGATCAGCGACCGGTCCTCGTCGGTCCGGCCGGCTTCGATGCTCACCGGGTGCAGCGACCGCCCGATGGATCGGAGCATGTCGCGGGCCTTGTTGGCCGCGATGGCAAAGACCCAGGGCCGAAACTTCTTGTCCAGATCGAATGACGCGGCGGCCTGGTGAACCTTGATGAACGTCTCTTGTGTCAAGTCGTCCGCAAGTTCCGGCCGTCCGGTAAATCGCACAAGAAAAACATAAATTTGTTTGTGGTAGCGATCTACCAGACCTTCAAACGCCGTCTCATCACCCCTGATGAATTGTTCAAAGAGCTGCTCGTCGGTTGTCTCGCTGTTCCACACCATTGGTTACGGTAATTCCCTCGTACAGGTTCTTGGTTGATGCGCGGAAACAGGTCAAAGCCGCTGCAGCCGGGCGGGCGCCCGTGCCTCAGTCAGGCACCGAACAATTATAGGACGTCGCATCCGGTCCGGCATCGCCTTTTCACGGACTTCGTCAATCCCGCTGTTATCCCTTGAATGCCGGGGTTACAATTATCGACGGCCGCGATGCCGCTGAAAAGAATATTATCCGGCCCGCCGCGGCCGGGGAGAACCGTCATGCAAATCCTGAAAATCGGCACGGTGCCCTATCTGAATGCCGTGCCGCTGACCGAAGGGTTGGCCGAGCGACGCGACGTCCAGTTGGTCGCCGAACCGCCAAGCCGCCTCGCCGGACTGCTCGAGCAGGGGCAACTCGACGTGGCCATGCTCCCAGCCGTCGATTACCTCCAAAAGACCGACTCCTGGCCCATGGCCTGCCCCTACGGCATCACCGCCGACGGCCCCGTGCAGACCGTTCGGATCTTCGCCCACCGGCCCCTTGAGCAAGTCCAGGAGGTGTTCCTCGACTCCGAATCACACTGCTCGGTCGCGCTGACCTCCGTGCTCTTTCGCCACTGGCTCCATCGCCCCGCGAGGCTCACCGTTCGCCGGTTCGATCCCGCCGGCGCCGACGTGGGCGATTGGCTGCTGATCGGCGACAAGGCCATGACCGGGATTGACCGCCCGTTCGTCTGCGATCTGGGCCAGTTCTGGCGCGACCGGACGGGCCTGCCGTTCGTCTTCGCCCTCTGGGTCGCCCGCGATCGCGCGAGTGCCGAGCGCGCCGGCCCTATCCTCGCCGAGACCGCCGAAGCGAATGCCTCGCGGATCGATGAGCTGGCGTCGAAGCACGCCGCACGTCACGGCTTTGAAGTCGCCGCCGCGCATCGGTACCTGGGCCAGACCATCCGCTATCGTCTGGGCGAGCGGGAGCGGGCGGGGTTGGAGCTTTTCGGCCGGCTGCACGCATCGACGGGGGCGCAGGTTTTATGAGCCGCCTGAGCGACGCCGAGGCCCTCGATCTGCTTGCCCACGCCGATCTTCACCACCTGGGCCGACTGGCCAGAGAGGCGACGCTGCGCCGCCATCGCGACAGCATCCGCACCTACGTCGTCGATCGCAACGTCAACTACACCAACGTCTGCGTTTCGGGCTGTCTGTTCTGCAATTTCTGCCGCCCGCCCGGCCATCCGCAGGCCTACGTGCTGACGGCCGAGCAACTGCTGGCCAAGGTCGACGAGCTGGTCTCCCTCGGCGGCCGGCAGGTCCTGCTTCAGGGCGGCATGAACCCTGACCTGCCGATGGCCTGGTACACGCGGATGCTGCGCGACCTGAAGGCGGCCCATCCGCAACTCCACGTGCACGGCTTCAGCCCGCCGGAGATCGTCTTCCTCTCGCGGACGTTCGGCAAGACCATCAGCGAGATCATTGGCGAGCTGTGCGAGGCCGGGTTGGACACCATTCCCGGCGGGGGGGCGGAGATCCTTGGCGATCGCGTGCGCGCCCGGATCAGCCCCAACAAGTACAGCGCCGCACAGTGGCTCGAGGTCATGTGTCAGGCCCACCGACAGGGCGTCCGCACCACCGCCACCATGATGTTCGGCCACGTCGAGAGCGACCAGGAACGGATCGAGCACCTTCGCCGCCTCCGCGACCTGCAGGACGAGACCGGCGGCTTTACCGCCTTTATCCCCTGGACCTTCCAGCCCGCCGGCACCAGGCTGGCCAAAGACCTTCAGCCGCGTCTGGCCGGCGTCCAGGACTACCTGCGCATGCTCGCGGTGGCCCGGCTCTACCTCGACAATTTCGAGAATCTCCAGGCCTCGTGGGTCACGCAAGGGCCCGCGGTCGGGCAGGTCGCCCTGGAATTCGGGGCCAACGATCTTGGCTCGTTGATGCTCGAAGAGAACGTGGTGGCCTCAGCCGGCGTCAGCTATCGGCTTACCGAGGCCCAACTGCGGCAACTCATTCGGCAGGCCGGCTACATTCCCGCCCGACGCGACTGCTTCTACCGGCTCGTGGAAGAGCCCGCTGCGACACCGGACGTCGCGAGATCTTCCTCGCCCGAAATCCCAGGCTGATCCCGGCTACGGTCGCAGGCCCTACTTGGCGCCGACCGGCGTGCCGCCGAAGCGCTGAATGGCCTCCAGAAGTTCCGGCATGCGCACCGGCTTGGTCACGTACCCGTCCATTCCCGCGGCCAGGCACTTCTCCCGGTCGCCCTTGAGGGCATGGGCGGTCATCGCGACGATCGGCACGTGCCCTCCGGTCTCCCGTTCCTTTTCCCGGATGCTTCGCGTGGCCTCCAGACCGTCCATCTCCGGCATCTGGACGTCCATCAGCACCAGGTCGAACGCCTCGCGATCCAATGCCTCCAGAGCCGCCCGGCCGTTCTCAGCCGTGTCGGTCGTATGACCCCATCGTTTCAGCATCTTGAGCATCAGCTTCCGGTCGACCGCGTTGTCCTCGACCAGCAGGATCCGCAGCGGCCCATTCGCGGTGTTCTCGGTCGTTGACGGCTCGGCCGCGGGCGCCGCCGGCCCGGTCTGGCCGGACATCCCCGCCGGCTGGCGCAGAAACTCCAGGACCATGCGGAAGTTGCTCCCTTGCCCGGCGTCGTTCTCAACCCATATCCGCCCGCCCATCTTCTCGACCAGCAGGGCGGTAATCGCCAGGCCAAGGCCCGTCCCGCCGTACCTGCGGCTGGTGGACGCATCCACCTGCTCGAAGGCGTTAAAAATCACATCCTGCTTCTCAGGCGGAATGCCGATCCCCGTATCCCGCACCGCGAACCGCAGCCGCACCCGCTCGGGTTCCCGCAGCTCAGACTCGACCCGCACCACCACCTCGCCCGCGTCGGTGAACTTGACCGCGTTGGCCACCAGGTTGGTCAGAATCTGTCGCAGCAGCCCCGGATCGCCCACCACGGCATCCTCAACTTCGTCGGCGAATTCCTGCCGCAATGCCAGACCCTTCCGCTCGGCTTCCAGCGTCAGCGGCCTCAGCGTCTCAGCGACGCACTGACGCAGGCTGAACCCGATCCGGTCCAGTTCCAGCCGACCCGCCTCGATCTTGGAAAAGTCCAGAATGTCGTTGATGATTCGCAACAGCGACTCCGCCGAACCGCACGCCGTGTCCAGGTAGTCCCGCTGGATGTCGTTCAGGGGCGTATCCTGGAGAAGCTGGACCATGCCCAGGATGCCGTTCATGGGAGTCCGGATCTCGTGGCTCATGTTGGCCAGAAACTCGCTCTTGGCCCGGGTCGCCGCCTCCGCCATCGCGGCCAGTTGCCTGGCTTTGGCCGTCTGCTCCTCAAGAACGCGGTTGAGCTCTTTCGACTCCTCCAAAGCGTCTCTGATCTGATTCTCCGCCTGCTTTCTCGCCGTGATATCGACATTGAATTCGGCAACCAGCCATTGGCCGGACATATCCTGGAAGGGGATGGTATGCACCTGGATGGGGCGATTGCCCTCCCTGGGAAGCGTTTCCTCGGTGATTTGGATCTCCTTGGTGCCCAGCGCCTTGGGGATTCCGCATCCCTCGCAGGGGCGGTCGCGACCCATGAAATACTCATAACATTTCCGTCCGGCCGGATCGCCGTAGACCTTTTGCCAGGCCTGGTCGACGTAGTGCAGAGCATACTGCGCATCCGTGATATTGATCCTCGTGTTGGTCACTTCCAGGATGAACTCCAGCCGCCTGCGTTCTTCAGCCAGTTGGCTCTCCGCCCGCTTGCGCCCCGAAACGTCCCGGGCGAAGGCGCAGTTGTACTCCTTGCCGCCGTATCGCAGATAGTTCGCGGTGATCTCCATCGGAATCAGGACGCCGTCGCGGGTCCTGTGGGAGGATTGGAAGGTCATCGATCCGCTTTTCTTAAGCAGTTCCCAGTGCTCCGGCCAGGCCGCCTCGGGGAATCCGGGATCGAGTTGGTGTACCGTCATCGACAGAAGCTCGTCCCGGGAGTAGCCCAGACTGCGGCACGCGGCCTCGTTGACGTAGTGGAAGCGGGCGTCGGGCCCGATCCAGAAGACCAAGTCGCCGGCGCGATCCACCGAAAACTGCACCATCTTCAGACGTTCCTCCGACTCGCAGAGCGCCCAAAGCATATCGTTGATGTCCTCGGTCAGCGTTCCCAGTTCGTCGCGGCTCGTCACCGGCAGCCGCGAGGAAACGTCGCCGCTTACCGCAATCTGCCGGACGCTCGCCCCCAGCCGCGACAGCGGACGAAGCACAAGCACCTCCAGCACCCCCAGCATCGCCGCGCCCAGTACCGTCACGGTCAACACCAGGTAACCCGCGAACAGCCGCATGCTCGATACGCCCTGCCCATAGATCGCACGCGGAGTCGCCACCTTCAGGAGCAGGACCGGCCGGCCCGAAAGGTCCTTCATCCAGGCGTATCCCGCCACCTGCTCTTCGCTCAATGGAAGGATCGCCGTGTCCTCGGCGTCCGTGAGCTCCGCAGCCGCCTCGGCGAAATCGTCGGGCAACGCCGAACCCTCGCTTCGCCGCAGATCGATCGCCAGCTTGGTCACTTCGCCCAGCCGGGCCAGTTCCGCCCCGTCCAGCTCGCGGGCCATGATCAACGCTCCGCGGACCGGTCCTTGTCCTTCGCTGGTCACGATCGGGTGCGAGACCACCAGGAGCGGCCCTTCGGGCAGTATCGCCAGGCCGCCGACCTTGTCGTCGGGTGTCTGGTGGGCGAGCAGGCACGGGTAACGCTCCAGCAGCGAGCCCAGGCTGGCTGGCCGCCCCAGGCCCTTCTCCGTCTCCAGATCAACGGCATTGGAGTAGACCGTCCGCCCCTGCCGGTCGATGATCGCCATCAGGCCGATCCGCAGATTGACCAGGGTGATATCGCCCAGGTTGCTCACGACGTAGGGTTCGTTGTGGTCTTCAACGAATGCGTACGTGTCATCCCAGTTCGCCCAGTCGATGGCCTTGCTGTGCAGCGTGGTCACCACGTCCGCCAGGCTCGCCTGCACCCTCGCCAGGTCATGACGGACCTCCCTCGCCTCCAGGTCCGCATGACTCTGCAGGAGTATCCGCTGCGCCAAGGCGCAAGACAGCACCACCAGGCCGACGATCGTCGCCCCGATGATGATCAGGGTCTTCCCGCGTAGCGACATGTCTTCCCGTCCTCTCTGCGGCGGTCATCCCGGAACATTTCCGTGGATGATTTCACTATCGGAAAGCTCTCCCCCTTGCCGTCGATCCGCCCTCCGCGGATGCGTTCCACCGCCCGCCTCCTCAGCCGAATCACGTGCCGCGTCCGATAATCGCCGATGATTGCTCAAGTCATCGCCGTCCATCCGACGATGACGAAGGTAACCGCGTCCACAATCCGCGCCTCGCGCAAGGCCCGCAGGAGAACGCCGTCATGATCGAAATGCTCCGGGAGTACCTCGTCTCGCTCGGCCTGGCCGACCGCCTGGCCCTGCTGGTCGTCCGGTCCGTCGCCGTCCTGGCGATCGCCGTGATCGCCCTGGCCGCCAACTGGATCGCCAGGCGGTTCCTGCTGCGGGTCATCGGCCGGTTCATCGCCGCCACCCGCGCCCGCTGGGACGACGTGCTCGTGCGGCGCCGCGTCTTCGACCGCCTTGCGCACCTGGCCCCCGCGGTCATCGTCCACGTCCTGACGCCCGTCCTGCTGCCCGGCCTCCGCGAGGAAACGCAGTCGCTGATCCAGCGGGTGGTGCTCGCCTACGTGGCCGTCATCGTCATCCTCATCCTCGACGCCCTCATCGACGTCATCCACGACGTCTACCAGAGCCTCCAGATTGCCCGCGAAAAGCCGATCAAGAGCTACCTCCAGGTCGCCAACATCGCGCTCTACTTCCTCGGCCTCGTGTTCGTGGTCGCCATCCTGATGCAGCAGTCGCCCTGGAAGTTCCTCACCGGCCTCGGCGCCCTGACCGCCGTGCTCCTGCTCGTCTTCAAGGACGCCATCCTCGGCTTTGTCGCCAGCATTCAGATCGCCGCCAACCAGATGGTCCGCCGCGGCGACTGGATCGCCATGGAAAAATACGGAGCCGACGGCGACGTGATCGACATCTCGCTGACCACCGTCAAGGTCCAGAACTGGGACAAGACCGTCACCACCATCCCGACCTACGCCCTCATCTCCGACTCCTTCAAGAACTGGCGCGGCATGGCCGAGTCCGGCGGACGCCGGATCAAACGCGCCATCTGCATCGACATGACCAGCGTCCGCTTCTGCACGCCGGAGATGCTCGCCAAGTTCTCACGCATCCACCGTCTGACCGACTACATCGAACGAAAGCGAACCGAGATCGCCGAGTACAACGCCCAGCACAACGTCGATCCGTCCGTCGCCGTCAACGGCCGGCGGATGACCAACCTGGGCACCTTCCGCGCCTACGTCGAAAACTACCTGCGCCACCACCCGCGAATCCACAAGAACATGACCTTCATGGTTCGCCAGCTCGATCCGACCCCTTGCGGATTGCCCATCGAAATCTACGCGTTCTCCAACGACCAGGCGTGGGTCAGCTATGAGAGCATCCAAGCCGACATCTTCGACCACGTCCTCGCCGTGGTCCCCGAGTTCGACCTGCGGGTCTTTCAGTACCCCTCCGGCGCTGACATCCAGGCCCTCCTGGCCCGGTAGAGTCTGCGCCGCACGCCTTCTCCGCGCCCGCGCCACACGGCGCAGGTCCGCCGTCCGCTACGCCGTCACGCCCTTGGGCGGCTCCACCTTCCCCCGCCGCTGCAGCAGGAACAGCCCCAGCCAGCACAGCGTCGCCCACACCAGCCCCGCCGACCATCCCGCCAGCACGTCCGTCGGATAGTGCACGCCCAGGTACACCCGGCTCAGGCCCACCAAACCCGTCGTCACCAGGGCCGCCGCCAGGAAGTACAGTTTGTACCGCCACGGCGTCACCATCCGCGCCAGCAGCGCGCCCAGCGTCAGGTACACCACCGCCGACAGCATCGAATGCCCGCTCGGAAAACTCGCCGTCCGCACGTACGAGAGGTGCGGCACCACCTCCGGCCGTGGACGATCGAACAGACTCTTGAGGAACAGGCTCAGCACCACGCCTCCCACCACCGCGACCAGCACGAACCCCACCGCCCAGTGCTGCCGTCGAAGCAGAAGATACCCGCACACGCCCGCCGTCATCAGCCCCAGCACCGCCATGCCTCCCAAACCCGTGATGTCGCGCGCCATCTCCTCCAGCCACCGCGGACCGATCGGGTCGGACAAGTCGTCCGCATTCCGCATCGCCAGCACGATCCGCTCATCCATCGCCTGCGTATCTCCCTCGATCACCTCGCCCGTCACTTCCAGAAACGCCCACGCCCCCGCAACCACCACCAGCACCGCCACCAGCGCCAGCACCTCGCCACGCTCGCCGCAGCACCACCGCCACACCTCCACCAGCCGACCGCGAACCGTCGCCATCCCAACGCCTCCTGACTTCCGTCGAATCAGACTGCATGGCAAGCGGGTACGGCATGGTTCGCCCGACCACGCCGTACCCGATCGTCGACAACAATCGGAGTAATTCCACTTCGGGCAGGGCGGGCAATCCTCGCCGAAGGCGAGGTTCACCCGCCACGCTTTGGCAACCTACCAACCGTAGTAGTACCCGCCGTTGTCGTAGTCCGAGTCCCGGTCGTACCACCCGTCATCGTAATCGTACTCATAGTCGTAGTCGTACCGCTCCTCGTCATACCAATTGTCGTCGTCATAGTAGTCGTAGCCGTCCCAGTCCCAATCGTACCATTCGTCCTCGTAGTCGTACTCGCCCCACTCGTAGTCATCGTCGTAATCGTAGTCGCCCCAGTCGTTCTCGTAGTCGATCCCGTCGTCCCCGTCGAACCAGTCGCTCGGATCGTACCATTCCTCCTCATGCACGCCCTCGCCCGGTTCGTATTCCAGATCCTGCGCCATCGCCCACGGCGTTGCCAGCAGGAATCCCGCCGTCATCAGCGCCGTCGTCCATCGCATCAACATCGTCAACCCCCTTTGGCGTCGTTCACGCCACAGAAGTACCGTTGGCGCCGTCGGTCCGCTCCGACGGCGTTTTGTCCGGCGGCTCGCGAGGCCCAACCTGCCTGACCGCTACTGCCCTTGCTCCGGCAGGTCCTGCGGCGGCTGAACCGGGGTTTCGTCGTCCTGCGGCTGGACCTGACGCTCCAGGCGGTCCAGGCGGTCCTGTTGCTGGTCCTGTGGCGGCTGAACCGGGGTTTCGTCGTCTTGCGGCTGGACCTGACGCTCCTGACGCTCCAGGCGGTCCTGCGGCGGCTGAACCTGGTACGTCTGACGCTGCTTGGCGTCGCCGTTGGTGACATCGCCGTTCCCATTGGTCGGCGTCTCGCTTCGCTCGCAGCCGGCGACGACCATCACCAGGCCCACCAGCGCGGCGACCGTCCATGTCAACCGGCGAAGACCATTCTTTCTGGCTTTCATCGTCTTGTCCTCCCCAATGAAAAGTGAATTGCCATTGGCGCGTTTCCCTCGAATGCTCACCCCCGTGGTAGAGCGCTCACTGTCGCTAGATTACAACCAATCAACCCTAATTGCAAGCCATCACGGTGTTTGCCGCACACCCGATTGGCCTCCAAACGGTTGTGGCTGTGGCCGTCGCCCCAATCGCACTTTTTCGTGGCATGGGTTTTCCCCAACCGCTAATCTGATCTCCGTAACGTGCGCCCAAGGAACCGCCCGATGATCCTCAAAGCCCACTGCGTCCTGTCCGGCGGCCGGTTCGAACCGGTAACACCGGGCTTGCTCCGCATCCAGGAGGATCGAATCGCCCAGCTCGGCTCCGATCTCTCCGTCGAAGGCGAAGCGACGCTTGACTTTGCGGGCCTGGCTCCCGCTGGTTTCCGCGCCGTCATCGCCCCCGCCTTCATCGACGCCCACTGCCATCTCGAACTCTCATTGCTCGCCCGCCGCATCCGCTATCCCGGCTCCTTCGTCGGCTGGATCGGAAAGCTCGTCCTGCGAAAGCCCAAGCGGCTCGGCACCCAGCTTCGTGCCGTTACGCACGGCGTCCGCCAGCATCTTGCCGCGGGCACCGCCACCGTCGCCGATATCTCCGCCAACGGCCGGTCGTGGCAGGCCCTGATCGACCTGCCCATCCGCAAGATCGCCTTCGCCGAGACCCTCGGTCGCGGTCCCAGGGCTCGCACCGCCCTCGCCGAACTGCCCGAAAAGATCCACGCCATGCCGCCGGATGGCGGGCTCTTTCTGCGCGGCGTCAGCCCGCACGCGCCCTATTCCACCGATCCGCAGCTCTACCGCCTCGCCCTTGAGCTTGCCCGAATGGAGAACCTTCGCCTGACCTCCCATCTGGCGGAAGATCCTTCCGAATTGCGATTCCTCGATTCGGCCTCCGGCCCCTGGATCACGATCCTCAAAGCCGTCGGCGCGTGGGACAAGGCCATTCGGCCCACCGGTCAGACGCCGATCCAGTGGGCAGCCGATCTGGGACTGCTCGATTTCCCCGCTCTCCTCGCCCACGTCAACTACGCCACCGATGCCGATCTGCAACGTCTCGCCGCCGGCTGCGCGTCCGTTGCCTACTGCCCGCTTGCCCACCGCTACTTCAACCACCCGCCGCACCGCTATCGCGATATGCTCGAAGCCGGCATCAACGTCGCCCTCGGCACCGACTCCGCCGCCGCCGGTTCGCCCCTCTCGATCCTCGCCCAGGCCCAGGCTGTCCACCAGCTCGGCGGCTTGCCTCCCTCAGCCGTCCTGGCGATGGCTACCATCCGCGCCGCACGAGCTCTGCAGCTCGACCACGTCGTCGGCTCCATCGATCCCGGCAAATCCGCCGACCTCGCCGTGCTCGCCGTCAACGACAACCCGGACCCCCTGGCCGCCATCCTCGATCCAACCGCCCGCGTTCTGGCCACCTTCGTCGCCGGCCATCTCGTCCACCGCTCACCCGACGTCGCCGCCCCTTGAACCGAATCGCCGCAAATGGTACAGTGAACCTCTACGCCGCATATGGTTTGCACAAGCCTCTCCACAGGAGCCAACGATCATGGCCAAGCAGGTACACGTCGGGTTCATCGGGGCCGGCAACATCGCCCGCGCCCACGCCCACGGCATCCTCGCCGCCGGCGGCAAAATCCTCGGAGCCGTCGATCAGGATCTGCCGCGGGCCCGCGATTTCGCCCACCAGTTCTCCGCCGACTTCGCCGCCAACAACCCCGCCAAGCTCCTGAAATTGGACCGCCTCGACGCCGTCCTGGTCTGCTCGCCCAACGCCTTTCACGCCCCACACGCCATTGCCGCCCTCCAGGCCGGAAAGCACGTCTTCTGCGAAAAACCGATGGCCGTCTCCGCCCCGCTCTGCCAACAGATGATCCAGACCGCCAGACGGGCCCGGCGACTCCTCACCATCGGCTACTGCCGGCGGTTCATGCCGGGCAACGAACTGATCAAGTCCAAAATCGAAACCGGCGAACTCGGCAACGTCTACTACGCCGAGTCCCGCTGGTTCCGCCGACGCGGCGCCCCCGGCCTCGGCGGCTGGTTCACCACCAAAAAACTCTCCGGCGGAGGCCCGCTGATCGACCTGGGCTGCCACATGCTCGACCTGGTCCTCTGGTTCCTCGGCCATCCGCGGGCGGTCCGCGTCTCAGCCGTCAGCGGCTGCCACCTGGCCAACCGCCAGGATTACTGCGCCATGAGCATGTGGGCGCCGCCCAAACTCACCGCCAAACCCTGCTGCGACGTCGAAGACTACGCCTCCGCCATCGTCCGTTTCGCCAACGGCACAAACCTGCTCCTGCAGACCTCGTGGGCCATCAACATGCCCGACTCCGAACGCATCGAGACCTGGCTCGCCGGCGACAAAGCCGGCTGCGTCTCCGGCAATAAGATCGAGTTCGTCGGACAGGACGGCGGCGGACTGACCAACACCGTCTATCAGGTGCCCGAACACCGATGCTTCGAACACCAGATGTTCCATTTCCTCGACTGCGTCGGCAACGGCGCCAAACCCCGCGTCAAAGCCGAGGAGGCCCTCATGGTCCAGAAAATCCTCGACGCCGTCTACCAGAGCAGCAGGCTCAAACGCGAAATCGTCATCAGGTAACCACCGGACTCGCCGAAAACCCTGTGGCATTCCAGACGCCAAGCCGGTATAAATAACCCGTTGTCTCCAACGGCTCTTGGCGACAGCGGAAACCAGGCCGGGCCCCGCCCACCGTAACGCAGGGCGGGCGCCGCCCACCAATTTAAGGAGTGTCTGATGAGAAGCCTTCTCGCCCGAACCGCCCGTCTGCTGGCCCTCGCCATGCCCCTGCTCTGTGTCGGCTGCGATCAGGAAATCAAAATGCTGGTAATCGACCAGTTCGTCGGTTTCGCCAGCGCCATCGCCGCCGCCGCCACCACCAGCGTCATTCAGAGCCTCTTCGGAAGCAGCGTCGCGGTATAGCTCACCGCACGCCATCACTCCAACTGACAATTCACCAGGCCTGACCCGCCTCGCGCGGGCTCAGGCTTTTTCTATGCCCTGCCCCCGCCGCTGCGGGTGAAACCGCCACGCCTTCCCCTCACTCCCGTCCCACCACTTTGCGGTCCTCCAGCTTCTTCTCCTCTTCGGTAAGCTGGCCCTGGTAAAGCACGCCCACAAACGTCAGGCCCAACACCACCGCCGCCACCGCCAACGGGTTCTGCCCCGCCCACCAGTCCGCGTCCCACTCCCGGATCTGCCACTGGTCCAACAGCGCCAGTCCGGCCAAAACGATCATCAGCGACCCCTGCAACGCGGTAAACGCGATCACCGCCGGCTTGAACAGGTACCATCCGGCGATCGCCAGGGCCACGAAACCCACCACCGCCGCCACCGGCAGGTACTCCGGACGGTTCCAGATCAGAGGCCACAGGTACACCAGCAGAACCGCCCCGACCACGCCGGTCAGAAACGACGCCGCCACCTTCAGCATCGGCCACGCCACCGCGGCCAGAAAAACCGCCACCACCGCCATCCCAAGGTGCGGACGGTCGAACATCAACCCGATCTGCCACCCCGCGTACGCCCCGATCGCCGCGGCGTTCAAAATCACCACCAGCAGGAAAATCACCCGCCCGTACAACAGCAGCAGCAATCCCACTCCCACCAGCAAAAAACACAACGCCGGCGGAAACGTTCGGAAAAGATCGATCCAGTAGGGGATGCGAAACGTGGTCTCTATCCACTCCGTCATCGACGCCAGCCTTTCTATCTGCCCTTCGACTTGCCGCCCTTCGGCGGAGTCGGAGCCTCTTCGTCCTCTTCCTCCTGCGGCTCCTCAGGCTTGGCCGGCGGATACAGGTAGTACTGCACCCCGATCCCCACTCCCGTCATCACCGCCAGACCCGTCCAGACAACCCACGAATTGACCGAAAGCCACTGCGTCTGAACCGTCGCCTTCAGCGTCAGCAACGCCGCCACACTCAACGCCACCAGCAGCGATCCGGTCGCCGAAGTATAAACAATGTTCAGGAAATACGGCCGCAAAAACGCCGCCAGCATCGCCACGATCAGGGCCGCCATCAAAATGATCGTCAACTCAAACCGCAGCCGCGGCATGATCACCGACAAATTGCGCAGAATGGACGACGCCGTCTCCGGAAAACCCGCCCGCCACCCGTCCCAGTCCGCATACGCCCGCGGGGCCAGTTTCGGCAACAGCACCTCCAGATTCCGATACGCCTGACCCGTGCTGGCGCTCGCCGGTTCGGTCGTCGCCGAAATCCCGCCCGTCGCCCGCTGCGTCGCCGGCGGGTTCAGTTCGATCCCTTGCGAAACCCGGGCCACCTGCGTCTGCCGCGCCGCCTGCGCCAGGCACGGCTGGGCCCACGCGTACCAATAAACGATCAGCAGGGCCAGACCCACCAGCCCCGAGGCAAACAACCCCAGCCAGAACCGGAACAACCAGTACCCCAGACTCGCCCCCAGCGCCACCCCGATCGTCATCCCCAGAAACACATTGACCGCGTACGCGTTGGCCACTTCCCAGCCGCCGACGATCCCCACCGACAAAAACAGCACGGTCAAAAACAACCGATGAAACCGGCTGCCGAACAGCCAGAACAGCACGCCCACCGTCAACAGCAGGGCCACGACCGCGTAAACCACCTCGACCTGCTGGAAAAACAGCATGTCCGACAGCCCCGTTGGCGCACCTGCCCCGCTTCCTATCAAACCCCACATCATGGTTCCATGTTCCGCAAAAAATCCTTCGGCGTTCGCATCATCGCACGTCTTCCCAGTATCGGCAGACCTGGAATTTCCACTTCTACCTTTTACTCCCGAACCGCCCGCATGGTTCGCTTTTGCTGGAGTCACAAGCTCCCGACGGCCGATACCAGTACTGCGATCGGCCTGCTCGGACGCTCCCCGCCCGCGCTGCGCCGTCGCCGTCGACAACCACACAAGCGAGGAACCGACCCCGATGGCCAAAGCCAAACGCAAGCACAAGACCCCCGAGGAACCGCCAATCAACAAGTGGGAACTCTTCTGGTATCTCGGCAAGATCCTGCTGGTCTCGGCTGTGTGCCTGTATCTCTGGATCGCCTGCATTACCTTCGACGCCACCGACTGGCCCAACCCCGACTGCTACCGCCACCCGTCGCTCCAGGTCACGCACAACTGGTGCGGAATCACCGGCGCTTATGTTTCCTTCGCCCTGTTTCACTACTTCGGCGAAGGGGCGTGGGTCCTCCTCCTCCTGGTCACCTGCGTCGGGTTCATGGTCATCGTCGCCATGAGCGAAACCGAGATGGCCCTGCGGGTGGCCGGCATGCTCGTGCTGGTCGCCGTCGGCTCCGGCATCTTCTCACTCCTGGAGCCGCCGTGGGCGTCCGATCTGCCTCTGGGCGCCGGGGGCGTGCTGGGCTTCGCCATCACTCACTATCTGGAGCAGTACTTCTCGCTGTTCGGAGCCGCCCTGATCCTGCTGGTCGGTCTGGCCGTCGGCTTGATCCTGGCCGCCGATGAGTTCGTGGTCTATCTGCCCGTCCTGTTCCGCCAGGTCCGCGCCCGCGCCGACTGGCTGGTCGAGCAGTTCCGTCAGCGGTACCTGGTCCCTCAGACCGCTCCTTCACGACCCCGCAAGGCCTTGCCCGCGCCGCCGCGGACCGCCGTGGCCGTTGCCGATCCCGACGACGATGATGACGAAGTCGAACAGGCCACGCGGTTCGTCGACGACGATGAGGCGGACCAACCCGACCAGGCCGAAGAGGAAGAAGACGAGGAAAGCGAAGACGACCAGGACGAAGGCGACGAGGATGTGATCGAAGCCGAAGCCGAACCCGCCCCGGCCGTCCGCGAAGAACCCAAAATATTCCTGGCCAAACCGCTCCCGGAAAAGAAAAACTCCAAGCCCACCTCGTGGCCCAAGGACATGGGCGACTGGGAACTGCCCCCGCTGGAACTGCTCAACAACGAGCGGCAGGTCCTCGCCGACGACCACGAGTCCCAGGTCCGCGAAAAGGCCAAAATCCTCGAACGCACCCTCAGCGAGTTCCGAATCGACGCCGCCGTCGTCGAAATCGACACCGGCCCCGTCGTCACCCTCTTCGAACTGCAACTGGGACCGGGCATCAAGGTCAAGAGCATCGACGAACGATCCAAGGACCTCGCCCGCGCCCTCAAAAGCCCCTCCGTCCGCGTCGTCGCACCCATCCCCGGCAAGAACACCATCGGCATCGAGGTGCCCAACCTCGAAAAACAGCCGGTCCGACTCCGCGAACTGATCGAGCTCTCCGGCAGCGCCCCTGGACGCATGACCATCCCCCTGTTCCTCGGCAAGGACGCCAGCGGCAACCCCCTGGTCCATGACCTCTGCTCCATGCCCCACCTCCTGATCGCCGGCACCACCGGCAGCGGAAAAAGCGTCTGCATCAACAGCATCATCATGTCCGTCCTGCTCACCCAGCGGCCGGACCACGTCAAGATGATCCTCGTCGACCCCAAAATGGTCGAACTCTCCAGCTTCAAGGAAATCCCCCACCTGATGTGCCCCGTCGTCCATGACGTCGACCGCGCCCAGGCCATCCTCGAATGGCTCGTCCAGAAAATGGAAGAACGCTACGCCATCCTCTCCGAGGCCCAGGTCCGCAACATCAGCGCCTACAACAACCTCGGCCGCGACACCCTCCTCGAGCGTTTCCAGCCGACCGACGACGATGAGGCCTCGCGAATCCAGACCTACCTGCCCTACATGGTCCTCGTCATCGACGAACTCGCCGACCTGATGATGGTCAGCCCCAAGGAAGTCGAACTCTCCCTGGCCCGCCTCGCCCAGAAAAGCCGGGCCGTCGGCATCCATATCATCCTGGCCACCCAGCGGCCCGAAGCCAAGGTCGTCACCGGCCTCATCAAGTCCAACCTGCCCACCCGCGTCGCCTTCCGGGTCAACAGCCGACTCGACTCCCGGATCGTCATGGACCAGAACGGCGCCGAAGATCTGCTCGGCATGGGCGATATGCTCTTCCTGCCGCCCGGCTCCGGCAAGCCGGTTCGGGCCCAGGGCACCCTCGTCGACGACCATGAACTCAAGCAGACCCTCAAGTACCTCCGCGACCGCGCCGAACCCGAATTCCACGACGAGCTCATGCAGATCGGCAAGGTCAGCCTCGACGGCCTCGAGAAAGACGAGTTCTTCGACGAGGCGGTCCGTCTGGTCCTGGAGTCCAAACGCGGCAGCGTCTCGCTGCTCCAGCGGAAACTCAACGTCGGGTACTCCCGCGCCTCCCGACTCATCGAACAGATGGCCGCCGCGGGTATCGTCGGCGACTACAAGGGCTCCCAGGCCCGCGAAGTCTCCATGACCATCGACGAGTACGAAGCCCTCAAAGCCCAGATGCAGACCGAAGTCGACGACGGCATGACCGACTGATCGATTTCCACCCGCCTGCCGAATCAAAAACGGGTGACAGTCGAAGGACTGTCACCCGTTTGACTTTCTACCGTTTCCCCGCGGCTACGCTTCGATCTTCTCGATCCGAACCCGCGTGTACTTCTGGCGGTGCCCCGTGTGGGTCAGATGGCCTTTGCGGCGAATAAAGTTCACCACCTCCACCTTCGGACCCTTGACCTCCGAAGTCTCGACCTTCGCGATCACCTTCGCCCCGGCCACCACCGGCGTGCCCACCTTCGACGAGCTGCCCTCGCCCACCAGCAGCACCCGGTCAAACTCCACCGTATCCTGGCCGTCCGAAAGCTCGATCAGGTCCACGTCCAGCACCTGGCCCTCGGTCACCTTGTATTGCTCGCCGCGATCTTCGATTATTGCGTACACCATCGTTCTCCTGTTGTTCCGACAGAAACCCATATTATAGAAATCCACCCCGCCGGATGCAACCGGGAATCCGACAAAACGTGCCAGTATCGCTGTGATAACTAATCAGTGTCGCTGTCGTCGGCCCGGCCGCGTTCCCGCCCGCCCTTACCACATCTTCTCCGCCTCGAACGGGCCGGCCGGACCCGGTTTCTTCGGCTTGGGCAGGGCCTTGAGGATCGCCTCCGCCAGCTTCAGGTCGCTCGGCCGCGTGATCTTGACGTTGCTCAGGTCGTTCTCCACCACCACCGTCCGCACTCCGATCCGCTCGACCACCTGGGCGTCATCGGTGAAATGCCCCTTCTGACCGCCGAGCTTGGCGTAGGCCTCGACAATGACCTGCCGCTTGAACACCTGCGGCGTCTGGGCCAGGTAAAGCCCGCGACGATCCACCGTCTCCTGGATCACCTTCTCGCCGTCCACCCGCTTGATCGTCTCGTTCACCGGCGACGCCAGCATCGCCGCCCCGTGTTTCTCAGCCGCCTCAAAAACCTCCGTGATCTTCTCGGCGGTCAGGCACGGACGCACCGCGTCGTGCACCGCCACCAGCTCCGCCTGATCGTCCACCGCGGCCAGCGCGTTGGCGACCGTCTGACAGCGCTCCGCCCCTCCCTTGACCAGCCTCACGCCCATAAACCCCAGGTTGGCCCCGTACTTGGTCTTCACGTCGTCGTAGTCCTCCTCGCTGACCGCCAGCACGATCTGACAGACGTCCTCGCGGTTGACGAAAAGCTCCAGCGTCCGGATCATCACCGGCCGCCCGTCGATCTGGGCGAACGTCTTCTTGACCGGACCGCCGAAACGGGTACCCGCCCCAGCGGCGGCGACGATCACGGCGACTTTCGAGGGCATAGGATTCCTCCTTTGGGCTAGGCGTTGTGGTTGCGGCGGGAACTGTCGCGACCGGCGTCCTCGGTCTTGCCGAAGATCATCCGGCCCGCCGAGGTCTGAAGCGAACTGGTGATCGTGATGTTGACCGTCTGACCGATCCGGCTGCGGCCGCCCTCGATGACGACCATCGTGCCGTCCTCGAGATACCCGACCCCCTGGCCCGGTTCCTCGCCCGCCTTGACGATCTTGACCGCCAGGGCCTCGCCCGGCAGCACCACCGATTTGAGCGAATTGGTCAGGTCGTTGATATTCACCACCTCCACGCCCCGGATCTGCGCGACCTTGTTGAGGTTGTAATCCGTCGTCATGATCTTGGCGTGCATCTCCTCCGCCAGCGCGACCAGCCGCTGATCCACCGGCCCGCGGCTGCTGCCGTCGTCGTGGATCGTCAAATCCACGTCCTTCTGGCCCTGCAGCTTGTTGACAATGTCCAGCCCGCGGCGCCCGCGGTTGCGCTTCAGCCGGTCCTGCGAATCCGCCACCTGCTGAAGCTCCACCAGCACGAACCGCGGCACGATCAGCGGGTTGTCGAATATCCGCGTCTGCGCAATGTCCGCGATCCGGCCGTCGATGATCACCGACGTGTCCAGGATGATCGGACGACCGCCCTTGATCTTCTTCTCGAACTCCACGTACGGAATGATGAACCGGATGTCGTCCTTCGTCTGAAGCACGAAACTGATCGCGAAGTAGCACGACAGCACGCCCACCAGCAGCTTGATCGCCACCAGGGCTGGGGCGTCCTGGAACCCCACGATCTCCCGATCCACCACGATCGCCTCGCGAAGCCCGAATCCCGATACCTCCACCACCAGGTCGATCACCATCGCGAAAACGTACGCGAACACCAAGCCGGCCAGCAACCCGATGAACAACCCCGAAATCGCCAGCAGCGACTTCTTCGAAATCAGGATATCCAAGCCGATTGTCAACGCCCCGATGCCCAGCACGCCCAGCACGATCGCCTCTCTCGGAACCGCGGCGAAAACCCCCTCCGTCTCGGCGTCCGGAGCGGCGATAACGTACGAGACCGCAATCGCCAACAGGGCGAAAAGAAAGACGCCGCGAATGACGTGAAGCACCATGGATGATCTCCGAGCACAAATAATGGGATAATCTGAATACAAGTATATCAGGCGGAAGAGCCTTTTCAACGTTGCGCCGCGCTGCCCGCCGGCCGACGCCGCGACCCGTGCCTCAAAACTTGATCGGAATCGCCGCGCTGTGGGCGTAGCGCTGCAGCTTGCCCGCATCGACCTGCACGCCCAGACCCGGACCGCCAGGCGCCGGAATCCGACCGCGATACCGCAGCGGCTCGCGACGGGCCACGTCGTCCTTCATCAGCCACCGCCCGTAGTTGCCCTCCGCGAAGATCACCTCCGGCAGCAACGCGGCAAACCACTGGCCCGCCCGCGTCAGGATCATCGTCTCGCCGACCAGACAGCCAAGCTGCACCTCGATCCCCCGCGAGTACGCGTACCCCGCCAGCCGCAACGACGGCAGCAGCCCCCCGTTCTTGGCGATCCGAATATCGAACACCCCCGCCCGGTAGTCGTCCGCCAGCCGCTCGCCGTCCTCCGGGGAGACCAGCGACTCATCCGCGATCAGGTTCACCCCCCGATGGTGCTGCACGTCAAGCCAGGACCCATCGGCGTCCTTGGCCGTCGGCTGCTCCAGGTACAACACGCCCAACTCCTCCAGCCGCCCAACCTTCTCATCCAACTCCTCCGGCCGCCACGCCCCGTTCGCGTCCACCCGAAGCCGCGCACGGCCCGCCCGCAGCGCACGGCCCAACCGCCGAACCACCGCCTCCAGCCGCTCAAACTCCTGCTCGTCGCCCACCTTCACCTTGATGTCCCGCAGACCCCAGAGCCGCATCAGCAACGCCATCCGCGACGCCTTCTCCGGAGCCGAAAAACCGATGATCCCGCTGTAACCGACCTTCGCCGTCGCACCCGGCGGCGACCAGAACGGCTGGTCCAGCCAACCCGCCAACGCCTCCGGACTCCGTCGAAACAGCCTGCCCCACGCGTCCAACAACGCCAGCTCAACCGCGCAGCGGGCCGCGTACATCGGCCGATCGCCGATCGTCAGCGGCAGCGAATCGAGAAACTCGATCGCCGCCCCGAAGCTCTGAGGATGGGCCTCCAGCAGCCTCGGCACAAACTCCCGCTGAACCGCCTCGACCACCCCAGCCGGAGTCTCGCCCGTCACGTACGGCCGGGCCAGAGTCTCCCCGAATCCCGTCGTCCCGCCGTCCAGCTCCACCGCCAATACCACGTTGTCGCTCGCCTCGCGCACCGCCGCCCCGTGCCCGAACGGCCTGCGAAACGGGATGCCAAGCTGGTGGATCGTGATCTGGGCAATCTGGCTTCGAATCATAGTGATGCAGTATTCCTTCGAATGGACGGGTCTTTCGCCAACTCGGTCACGTACCGGTGGGCCAGGCGGGCCGGCTCCGGCAGCCGGTAACGCGGACTCAACGCCAGCACCAGCTCGATGCACTCCGCCAGCGTGATCCGGTTGCCGATCGACACGTACAGCGGCTTGACCCGGTCCCGCGTCCGAACCACCGCCCCGACCACCCGCTCGCCGTAAACCAGATCGACGTGCGAACCACGCTCCGGCGGCAATTCGCCCGCCGGCTGTCCGACCAACCGGCTCTTGGCGCAGCCGATCGTCGGATAATCCAGCACCACGCCCACGTGCGCGGCAATCCCCAAAAACCGCGGATGCGCGATGCCCTGACCGTCGATCAAAAAGACATCCGGCCGCTGCGAAAGCTTCTCCACCGCCTCAATCACGCTCGGCGCCTCGCGAAACGACAGATACCCCGGCACGTACGGCACCCGGACCCGCCCGTACGCATACCGGCGCTCCAGCACCGTCCGGTCCGCGATCCGGTACAACACCACGCCCGTCACCATGTGCGTCGGACGACGCGGCGGACCCCAAAAACCCGAATCGACCGCCGCCACCGTCCGCGGCTCGCCCGCCAGCCGCTCCGAGACCACCCGCCCGGCCAACTCCTTCTGAATCCGCGCCGCCTCCTTCAAATCCGT
>JAAYCJ010000249.1 GCA_012729815.1 Phycisphaerae bacterium
ACGCCTCCGCCCGGGTGCAGAACTCCTCGTCGTACGCCAGCATCAGACAGTGCGGCAGCATCTCCACCACCGTCACTTTCGCCTTCAGACTCTTGCGGCACTCATCGGCGAACTCCACCCCGATAAAACCGCCGCCGATAATCACCAGATCCGTCACGCCCTTCAGCGACTCCTGCATGCCCGCCAGGTGCGAGACGTCCTTGAACACCGGGAACACGTTGCTCAACTCAAACCCCGGCACCGGAGGCATCGCCGGCAGCGACCCCGTTGCCAGGACCAGCCGCTCATACCCGATCGTCTCGCCGCCCGACGTCGTCACCTGCGCCTGCTCGCGATCCAACCCGACCACGTCATCGATCAGCAGCTCCACCCCGTTCTTCGAAAGCACCTCGTCCGGAATCAAATTCTTCTGCGGGCTGCCCACCGTCCCGAAAATGTACGGAATCCCGCACGGAATAAGCACCTGCTGCTCCTTGCGGATCAGTAGAACCCGCTTCTCGCGGTAGTGACGCCGAGCCGTGATCGCCGCGGTGATCCCCGCCGCGCTCCCGCCGATAACAACGATGTCAGCTTGTTTCATGCCCGTGAGCCTCCACTAAGCTTACCGCCCGGCCCAGCGGCCGGTCCCGTTAACGCTTGACCAACGCCAGCGCCCCTTGCGGACATTCCGCCACGCAACGGCCGCATCCGATGCACGACTCGCGGTCGATCGTCGCCACCTGATCCACCGCAATCGCCCCCGTCGGACACACCGACTGGCACACCGCCGAGCCGACGCACTTGCCCTCGTCAACCACCACGACCAGCACCGATGCGCCAGCCGCGCCGGACGAACCCGCCGCATCGACGCCGGAACCGCCCGCGCCCATCACTCCAGCCCCCATCCCGCGTCCGCCACCCATACCGCGACCCATCCCCATGCCGCGCCCCATACCCCGACCACCGCCCATGCCGCCACCCATCCCGCCGCCACGCATCCCGAAGTGGCTCGCCACGTTCGGACCATCCGTCGTCGAAAGCCGCCCCGCCTTGTACTGCTCCACCGCCTCGCGCACCGTACCCGAACAACCCACGACCAAACCCACACCCGCCGCCGCCAGCGTCTGATGCGCGTTCGGACCGCAGTTGCCCGTCAGCACCGCGCGAACCCCCCGCTCCGCCATCAACTGCGCCGACTGAATCCCCGCCCCGCCCCCCAGCATCACGTTCGGATTCTCAACCGCCTCAAAACCCATGTCATCCGTCTCCACGATGACAAAAAACGCGCATCGCCCAAACCGCGGATCCACCGAAGCCTCCAGCCCCGCTCCCGTCGCCGTCACGGCAATCTTCATCGTCTTTTCCTTCCTTCCATAGTCATTTTCCCTGCCTCACCGCAGGTCCCTGCGCTGAGATTCTCTTCCGACCGGGCCACAGGGGACACCACTCGTCACCGGCACAGGTCGTTTCCCGTATAGGCCTCCATCCAACTGCAGTTCTGATCGCCGGATACGCCCTCCGACACCTGCGGCCTCAAAGCATCCGCATCGGCGGAACCTCTCGGTCCCGACCACGACCGCGTCGAGCCATGCTGGCTGCAACCGCCCGCCGTCGCCAATGCCATCATGGCCATAACCAAACCGCCCAGCACCCTTTTCATCGCAAATCCTCCGGTAAAAAAGCAGCGTTACCGATCAACCAATCGCCCAACCGGAGGCGCGAAATCCTGGGGCCTACTCCTTCGCCTGCGACTTGAGCTCCTCCATACGCTTGCGCAGCCCATCCAAGGCATCCTCAAGGTACTCCACCTGGCCCTTGAGCGCGTCCATCTCCTGCTCCTTCGTCATCGCCGGCCCAGCCGGCCCTGCGTACGGACCGCTGTTCGCCGGTCCGCCGCCCCACGCCGGCCAACCCGCAGCCGACCGCTGCCAACCGGTCATGCCCGTCGCATAGAACCAGTTCCGACGCCCGCGGCCGCCGCCTCCGCGACCCCAGCCCCAGAAACCTCGACCGCCTACCGGATTCGCATAGCCCGGCATCCCAAACCCCGCGCAAAAACCCGCACCACGTCCCGTCATCGGACCCATGCCCGCAGGACCCGTTCCGTCTCCACCTGGCATTGCCACATCTCCTTTCAATTAGTACAAAACCCCAAGCTATAAGGCGCTTCGGCTTTCTCTACCACCAGCGCCGTCCGCGGCCGCGGCCAAACCCGCGCCCACGACCAAATCCAAATCCGCCAAACCAACCCGGACCAAACCGCCTCGGACCGAACCACGCCGGCGGCATCCATCCATACGCACCCGCCACTGGCATGCCCACCGGCACTGGCGGTCGCCACCCGTACGCCGGTGGATACGCCGCTCCGTAGCCATATCCCGCCCGCGGAGGCCCATCGCCCACCGGCATCACGCAGTAACCCATGCCCCGCCCCGTCATCGGGCCAAGGCCCCGCGGTCCCGTACCGTCAAAACCCGGCATCGCCCATCTCCTTTCTCCGCAGCGACCGTTCTACCCATCCGGCCGCAACCAGCCCGCAAGCGGGAATCGCGGCCTCCATGACATATAGTCCCTATTCAAATCCCGTGCCAGAAAGGGTGATTACGTAACTCTCGCCAAAACAATTGGTTAGGGTGAAGAGGAATGTATCGCCACTCCGATAGTAGTGCATAATGCAACGATAAGCCAATAGCTGGCCTTCATATCGCACGAGTATCAGCCGCCACCAATCGGGAACACCCGATCACCTCTGACTGAAATTATCTGAAGCACACTTGACGCGCCGCGTATGATGAACGCAGGATCGATCCCATACTCAGCGCTTCGGGACTCTGTCACATTCAGTAGGAGAAAGTGCCATGACCAGGTTGATCGTGCCCGCCGTCCTCTTCTGTCTCGTCTTGGGATGTGGCGATGGGGCCTACCTGAGCCCTAAAGTCATATCCGCTGAATCCGACGCCATCACCATCACCGTCTCACCCAACACGCTGATCCTCGACTCGCAGGGCGTCTGGGTCACCGTCCATACCGACATCCCCTACAGCCAGGTCGACGGCGTCACCGTTACCCTCAACGGCATCGAGGTCGCCGTGACCAAGGCCGACGCCCGCGGAGACTTCGTCGCCAAGTTCGAATTGGACGCGGTCAAAGACATCGTCGCCCCGCCCGAAGCCACCCTCGTCCTCGAAGGCCTTACCAAGGACGGAGTCGCCTTCAGCGGGTCCGACACGATCCGAGTATCCGACGGCCGCTGATGTTCTCACAGACGTGAGCTTCAAAACCGCGCGCCCAGGCCGTCATGGACGCAGGTGTCCCCTCAGCACGCTGGGCAGATAAGGAGGCGAGATGGGTCCAGACAGACCAGACGGTGGCACTCCGCCGCGCCGCCGGCCGATCCGGTCAATACTCCCCCTCCTCCTCCTGCCCCTGCTCTACATCCTGAGCATGGGTCCGATCATCGCCGGCCTCAAGCTCGGTGACGACGTCTCCGCCACCGAAGACCGCGTCCTCTGCATCGTCTACTACCCCGTCATCTGGCTCCACGACCACACCGTCTTCGAAAAACCGCTGCGAACCTACGCCGAATTCTGGGGATGGGGATGGGGCCACTGCGACTGCGGCGCAGCCTGGTACTAAACCCACCGCCTCGCGCCAAAAGAACCCGCACCCGCCGCCGCCCATCGCGCATCAAGCGGCGCCTCTTACCGCACCTATACAATCAACGGCGGCGGAGCCTGAATCGACGACGGCACGTTGTACTCCGGCATCGCCTCAAACTCGATCGTCCCGTACAACCCCTGGAACCCCTTGATGTACCCGACCACCACGTGGTGGTAACTGAC
>JAAYCJ010000250.1 GCA_012729815.1 Phycisphaerae bacterium
CGGCGGCACGACGGGTCGGCGATCTGGGTGCGGGTCGGTTTTACCACGGTGGCCGGCGAGAGCGGGCGGAACGTGGGGTTTCTGGGCCTGTTCACCGACATCACCGACCGCAAGCGGGCGGAGGAGTCGCTGCGGCAAAGCGAGGAGAAGTTCCGGGTTCTGGCGGACGGGGCCAGCGACCCGATCGGGATCGTTCAGGGACGCCGGTTCACCTACGTCAATCCGTTTCTCGAACGGCTCAGCGGGTACAGCCGCGAGGAACTGCTGTCGATGGACGTTGCGCAGCTGGTGCATCCCGACTACCGGCCGTTGGTGATGGACCGGGCTCGCCGCCGGCAGATGGGCGAGCCGCTGCCCTCGCACTACGAGTACAAGATGGTCACTCGCACCGGCGAGGCGCGGTGGATGCAATTGTCGGTTTCGCGGATCGAGCTGAAGGGGGCTCCGGCCCTGATCGGCATCGCGCACGACGTGACGGATCGACGGGAAGCCGAGGAGGCTGTCAAGAGAGAGCGGGCATTCCTGCGGCAGGTGATTGACGCGGTGCCGGGATTCGTCTTTGTCAAGGACGCCGAAGGCCGCTTTGAACTGGCCAATCGATCCGTGGCGGAAGCCTACGGGACCACGGTGGAGGCCATAGTCGGACGGACGGACGCCGACTACACCGCCAGCGAGGAGGAGGTTCGGCGGTTCCGAGACAATGACCTTCAGGTGATCGGCAGTGGCTCGCCGCTGCACATTCCGGAGGAGAAGGTCACGGACGCCGGAGGCAGAAGACGATGGCTGACCACCTATAAGGTCCCGCTGGCGGACGAACAGGGGCAGTGCAATCGCGTATTAGGCGTTTCGACCGATATCACGGACCTGAAGGAAGCCCAGGAGGCGCTGACGAGATCGGAGCGGATCAAATCCCTGGTCCTGAATGCAACCGCTGAGCTTTTCACCTATTACGACCGCGATCTGCGTATCCTGTGGGTGAACCGGGCGGCGGCCGAGGCGGCGGGCGTTCCGGTTTCGCAGATAGTCGGGCGTCGGTGCTACGACGTCTGGCATGGCCGGGCTGCAGCCTGTACGCCGTGCCCGATGGTCCGAGCGATCGAAACCGGGAGGGATCAGGAGGAGGAGGTGAAGACGGCCGACGGGCGAGTCTGGCGGGTGCGGAGCTATCCGGTCCTGGACGAACGGGGGCACGTCGAAGGCCTGGTGTGTTTCGGCCAGGACATCACAGACCACAGGAAGGCGGAAGAGGCTCTTCAGCGGACGCATGAAGAGCTTGAGCGTCGCGTGGCGGAGCGAACGGCTGAGTTGGAGGAGGCTAACCGCGAACTGCGGCGGTCGAACCAGGACCTGCAGAGTTTCGCCTACGCGTCGTCGCACGATCTCCAGGAGCCGCTGCGTACGGTGGCCACGTACGTGCAGGTGCTTGAGAAGCGCTATGGCGATCAGCTCGACGACCAGGCCCGCCAGTACATCGACTTCGCCGTGCAGGGGGCCAAGCGGATGCACTTTCTGATCCGCGGTCTGCTGGCCTACTCGCGGGTCAGTACGCAGGTTCGGCCCGCTGCGCCCACCGACGCCGGCAAGGTGCTGGACGAGGCGATCGACAACCTGGGCCTGACGATCGAGGAGAACGGCGCCCAGGTGACGGCCGATCCGCTGCCGGTCGTGCGGGCCGACCCGGTCCAGTTGCTCCAGGTTTTTCAGAACCTGCTGGCCAACGCATTGAAGTTTCGGCATCCCGACCGCAGACCGGTGGTGCACGTGGGAGTCGAGCGGCAGGACGGCGAGTGGGTGTTCCTCGTCCGCGACAACGGCATTGGCATCGAGCCTCAATACTTCGGCCGGGTTTTCGACATTTTCCAGCGACTCTCACCCGGCGGCGACTATGAAGGGACCGGCATCGGCTTGGCTTTGGTCAAACGGATCGTCGAGCGCCACGGCGGACGGGTGTGGGTGGACAGCGACTTCGGCGAGGGTTCGACGTTCTTCTTTTCCCTGCCGCTTCCCGATTGACTTTTCGCCGGCGTCGGCGGAATCGGAAGGGCGGGTCTTTCGCTTCCGCGAAAAAGCCGCCCTTCATGGAGGTCCTCTTGTGCGCGTAGTGTTAGATGAAGAGGTTCACTCCGGCATGCTCCGCCCGATCCAGGTAGAGGGCCACGCCCCCTTCCTCGACGCCGTCGATCAGTTCCTCGCGTTTGATTCCCATCAGGTCCATCGACA